>JBDTYW010000007.1:0-19252 GCA_040005445.1 Candidatus Eiseniibacteriota bacterium | reverse complement strand
GCGACGACCTGACGGACGAGGACGTGTTCGAACTCGATCAGCCGGGCCGTATGCTGGGCATCCGGGTGGGCTCCTCGCGCTCGTCCGCGGCGCTCTACTTCCTGCGCAACCAGGAGGAGATCGACGAGCTGCTCGATCGGCTGGCGCATTACCGCGCGCAGGCGGTTGCGCGATGAAGCCGCCGGTCGACGAGCTCCCGCTCGACGCGGGCCTGACTTTTCTCCAGGGCGTGTGGGAGCTCAATCACGCGCTCGAGCGGCTGTCGAGCCGGATGGAGCGCCGGCTCGGGGTGACCGCGCAGCAGCGCTTCATCGTGCGCTGCGTCGGCAAGTATCCGGGGATGACGCCCGGCCAGCTCGCGAGGATCCTGCACCTCGACCCGGGCACCGTGTCGGCGGCACTTCGGCGACTCGAGCGGCAGGAACTCATCGAGCGCCGGCGCGACCCGCGCGACGGCCGGCGTGTCACGCTCGGCCTGACGCCCCGGGGCCGCATGCTCGACGGCATGCGCGGCGGCACGGCCGAGGCGGCCGTGGTCCGGGTCCTCGAATCGAGCAAGCCCTCCGAAACGCAAACCACCCAGGCGATGCTGCGGCGCCTCGCGACCGCGTTCGCGGAAGTCACCATCCGGGAGAAGCCGTGACCCCCATACGCCGGTTCGCGGCGGGAGCGCGCCGCCTCGAACTCTATTCCGTCGGGCGCACCATCGGTCTCAGCTCGCTGGTCGGCGCGGTCGCCGGCCTGGGGGCGATCCTGTTCCAGTATCTCTGCCAGTACGGCTCGCACTTCTTCCTCGACCGGCTCGCGGGCCTGCGCATGGACGGGCCGGCCGGCGAGACGCTGCTGCTCCCGGGGACCCAGACCGCATTCCATCCGTGGATGCTGCCGATCGTCGCGGGGTTCGGCGGCCTGCTCTCCGGAATCATCGTCCAGCGCTTCGCCCCCGAGGCCGCGGGCCACGGCACGGACGAGGCGGTGGACGCATTCCATCGGCGCGGCGGTGTGATCCGCAGCCGGGTCCCATTCGTCAAGACCGTGCCTCCGCACTCACGCTCGGGTCCGGCGGCTCCGGCGGCCGCGAGGGCCCGATCGCGCAGATCGGCGCCGGCTTCGGATCGTTCCTCGCGACCAAGCTCGGGTTGAGCGAGCGCGAGCGCCGCATCCTGCTTGCTGCGGGCGTCGGGGCGGGCGTCGGGAGCATCTTCCGCGCGCCGCTGGCGGGCGCGCTATTCGCGAGCGAGGTGCTCTACTCCGATCCCGAGTTCGAGTCCGACGTGATCATTCCGGCCGCGATCTCGACGATCGTGGCGTACTGCGTGTTCTCCCTGAAGTTCGGTTTCGGGTCGCTCTTCGACACCCCGCACTTCACGTTCCACTCCGCGGCCGAGCTCCTGCCCTACACCGTGCTCGCGCTGGTCATGGCGCTCGCCGCCGGTGCGTTCATCAAGGTGTTCTACGGGATGCACGACCTGTTCACGCGGCTGCGCCTGCCCGCGGCGTTCAAGCCGATGATCGGCGGCATCATCACCGGAGGCATCGGCTTCGCGCTGTACTCGGGTGTGCACGACCTGCGCGTGCTCGACGTGATGTCATTCGGCTACGGCTCGATCCAGCACGCGCTGCGGGGCGAACTTCCGCTCCTGCTCCTGCTCGTGATCGCCGGCGGCAAGATGCTCACGACCAGCTTCTCGATCGGATCGGGCGGATCGGGCGGCGTGTTCGGTCCGTCGATGGTGATCGGTGGTTGCCTCGGCGGCGCAGTCGGCCTGGTCGCGCATCAGCTGATGCCCGGGGTCGTCACCCAGCCGGGCGCGTTCGTCGCCGTCGGCATGGCCGGGTTCTTCTCGGCCGCGGCGAATACGCCGATCTCGACGCTCGTGATGGTGTCGGAGATGACCGGCAACTACGAGCTGCTGCTGCCCGCGCTCTGGGTGTGCGCACTCTCGTACCTGGTCGCCCGGCGCTGGAAGCTCTACCGGAGCCAGGTCGCGAGCCGCATGGAGTCCCCCGCCCATCGCGGCGCGATCCTGGGCGGCATCCTGCAGGCGGTGCGCGTGGGCGAGGTCGTCGGGTCGCGCCCGCTCCACACGATCGCGGAGACGGCCCCCATGAGCGACGTGATCCAGAGCTGCATGACCTCGTCCCAGTACTGTTTCCCGGTGGTCGATGCCTCGGGCGCGATGACCGGCCTGATCACGCTCGACCAGGTCCGCCAGTTCCTGGACGAGCGCGAGTCCGACGTGCCGGCGATCGCCCACGACCTGGCGTCCGCCCCGACCGCGTTTCTGACGCCCGAGGACGACCTCGATCGCGCGCTCCACCTGATCATGACGCTCGAGCTCGACGACCTCCCGGTGGTCGAACGCGCGGGATCGAACCGGGTCATCGGGATCCTGTCGCGCCGGGACATCACGGCGGCGTACGCGCACCGGCGGTTCGGCGCGTCGCCCTTGTCCCGGGGCGCGCACGGCTGAGTTCGCGCGGTGCTCCCGGGCCGGTACGCAGAACACCTATGGCTATGTCTTCTGGTGGGGTACGCGCCGGGTGTAGAGCGCGCCTCGAACGTTGATCATGGCCACGACCTGGGCCCGTGAAAGCCCCGGAACCCCGTCCCCTCGCTTGATGTAGGAGTAGACGTGGAAGTTGGCGGAGACTTCGCCGACCGCGATTTGTAGTCCGCCCTCCGCGCCGATGAAGTCCTGCTGCCTCGTCCCGATCGCCTTTTCCAGGTAGGCCTCGTTGCGCGGCAAGGTAATGTCCCCGCCGATGTGCCGGTAGGAAAGACCCGCCTCGAGAGCCATGCTGAGGGACGGCTCGGTCGATTCATCCGTTGTCAGTGGAAGCACGCGCAGGAGCCCGGCTCCCATGCTCACCGCGTTGTAGGTCGTGTCCGGGGAAAACGACCAATCGCTCGATGCGACCGCCGCATAAACATGATAGTCCCGAGCGAGCGCACACAGAACCTTGCAGCCCCGGTTCCCGGCGATCCGCCCTCGGTACTCGATCACGGCCGAGTGCAAGCCATCCCCGCCCCCCGGCACGAGTACTGTCGTAACATAGTTATCCTGGACGTGCTTGAGCGTCGACGCGACCGAGATCAGGCCCGACACGGTCGTGCCCGAGCTGAGATTGTCCGAGGCAATTCCGAGTCGAGTCGTCGCCGCGGTCTTGTCCTCGGCGCTGACGGCATCCGGCGCCGTCCCGGTCGCCTTCGAGATCGCCTGGCGGATGTTGCCGTCGGCATAGATCCGGATCCGCTTCATTTCCTGTTGTGCGAACCGGATCACGGGGGTTCCAGCAGCCAGGGCGGCCCTTGCGTCTTCTCCCTTGTGAACCACCACTTGTGCCCAAAGCGTGTCCGCAGCCGGGTTCCTCGGCGGCGCCAGGACGATCCCCGTCTGCGCACCGGCCATCGTAACGAAGAGGCAAAGAAACAAGGCGCCCAACACGATTCGACGCATGGCTTCCCCTCCTGCGGCATGGCGCCGCTGCGAGGGCCGGCGGCACGATCGCTGGTCCTTTCGATATGTGAGCAGCATGATTGTGACAGATGGCCTACGGAGTTGATCCAGCCTGATGTGCCATCTGCCGGTGGGTTGAACGATATTAGGATTCTGTTACATGCTGTCAACCACAATCATGAGCTACGGATTATTCGGCACCACTGTCGGAATGATCGCACGCGGAAGTCGCCCGGCGTCGTTTCCGGCCCGGCGCTGCCCACGCTCCGGGTGAACGCGTCCTCCTGCCTGGTCGCGCGGCGCTAGCAACTCTCCCGCCGTCAGGTCGGTAGCCCCATGGAACCCCCGTGCATCGCGACCCGATACTCGGCGGAATCCATTCGACGGCGCAAATGAGCGACATGACCCGGTACTGTCGGGACATCACGGCCGCCTACGCCCAGCGGCGATTCGGCGGCACACTGCGCATGATCGGAGCGCACGCTAGCGGTTCTCCTCCCCGCCGCCGGCCCGGTGCTTCGCGGGCCCAACGGCCGACGATAGGTTGTTCGCGGTATTGATCAACGAGACGTGCGAGAACGCCTGCGGGAAGTTGCCCAGCTGCCGGCGTCCGACCGGATCATACTCCTCCGCCAGCAGGCCGACGTCGTTGCGCACCTCGAGCACGCGCTCGAACAGGACTTGCGCCTCGTCCCTGTCGCCCATGAGCGCAAGGTTGTCCGCCAGCCAGAGCGTGCACGCGAGGAACGCCCCTTCGCCCCCTTCGAGGCCGTCATCGGTCTCCTCCGGCAGGTAGCGCCGCACGAATCCATCGCACATCAACTCCCGCTGAACGGCCTCGACGGTGTGGATCACGCGCGGATCGGTCGCGGGGAGGAAACCGACGAGCGGCACCAGGAGCAGCGAGGCATCGAGCGCCGTGCCGCCGAACGTCTGCGTGAACGCCTTGCGCCCGGTGTGGTATCCGTGGCGGCAGACCTCCTCGTGGATCGAGTGGCGAAGCTCGCGCCAGCGTTCGACCGGACCCTCGAGGCCAAAACGCTCCACGGACTTCACCGCGCGATCCGCGGCCACCCAGGCGAGCACGGCGGAGTGGACGTGGCGCTGAGGCTCCCCGCGCCGCTCCCAGATACCGGCGCCCGGTTCGCGCCAATGCTTCTCCACGAAGTCCATGAGCGCGACCTCGATGCGCCACGCGTCGTCGTCCACCTCGATTCCGTGCGCGCGCGCGGCCGTGAGCGCATCCATGACCTCGCCGTACACGTCGAGTTGCCGCTGCGAGTGTGCGGCGTTGCCGATGCGGACCGGTCGGCTGCCGCCGAACCCCGGGAGCCAGGGCAATTCTGTTTCCTCGGGCGGCCGCTCCCCTCCCACGCCGTACAGCACTTGGAGTTTTTCCGGCTGCCCCGCTGCGGCGCGGACCAGCCAGCGGCGCCAGTCGCGCGCCTCCGCCGTCGAGCCGCCGGCCATCAGCGCGTAGAGGGCGAACGTCGCATCGCGCAGCCAGCAGGCGCGATAGTCCCAGTTGCGCGTTCCGCCCATGCGCTCCGGCAGCGAGGTGGTGACCGCGGCTATCATGCCGCCCGTGCGGTGATGTGTCATCGCCTTGAGGGTGATCAACGAGCGCATGACCGCGTCGCGCCACGGGCCGGAGATGTTGCAGGCCGCGCTCCACTCGCGCCAGTAGGCCAGCGCGTCGGCGAGCAGTTGCCCGGCATCGCGCACGGCGGGTGGATCGTCATAGGCGCGGTACCAGGTCAGGACCGTGGGAAAGCGATCTCCCGGGGCCGCGGTGAACTCGGAGATCGTGCAGAACCCGCGGCCCTCGAGTTCGAGCGGCGTGACGAGGCGAATCGCGTTCGGACCGGCTACCGCAGTGACGCCGCCCGGCGTGTGCCGCACCCACGGGACGAGGCTCCCGTAGTCGAAGCGGAATCGCGCCTCGAACTTCATCGGCACCGTGCCCTCGAGCCCGGTGACGATGCGTACGAGCTCGACCGATTCGTCACGCGGGAGGGCCATGAAGTCGGTCACGAGCACGCGGCCGGTGGCGGTCTCGAACTCGGTCTCGAGCACGAGCGTGTCGCCCGCGTAACGGCGCCGTACGGCGCGTGTCTCGTCCCGCGGGCGGATCGACCAGGCGCCGTTCTCGTCGTCGCCGAGCAGCGCTGCAAAGCACGCTGGATCGTCGAAGCGCGGCAGGCAGAGCCAGTCGATCGAGCCGTCCCGGCCGACCAGCGCCGCCGTCCGCATGTCGCCGATCAGCGCATAGTCCTCGATGCCCCGGGCGGGGGGCTCCCGCCGCTCAGTCATCGCCCTTCGCGACCTCCCCCGCCGGCAGGTGCACGACGCGCTGCGGGAACGGGATCTCGATGCCTTCCTGCACGTAGCGGGCCCTGAGACCCTTGATGAACTCGTGGGTCACGAGGTGGCGATCCACGAACTCCTTCACGCGCAGGATGACGGTGAAGTTGATCGAGGAGTCCCCGAACGTGTGATAACGGATGAACGGGTCGAAGCCCGGCACGCCGCCCTGCACCTTCTGCAGGACCTCGCGCGCGACCGCGCAGGTCACGCGCTCCACCTTTGCCAGGTCCGAGTCGTACGAGACGCCGACCTGGACGAGCGCGGCCTGCTCGGGCTCGGGCATGTTGAAGTTGATCAGGGTCATCTCGGCGACGCGCGCGTTCGGCACGATGATCAGGTTGTTCGGCAGTTCCCGGATGCGGATCGCGCGCCAGCCGATGTCGGTCACGTAGCCTTGGCGACCGTTCTCGAGCTCGATGAAGTCGCCCACGCGAATCGGGCGGGCGAGCACGATGTGGATGCCGGCGAACAGGTTCGAGAGCGTGGGCTGGAGCGCGAGCGCCACGGCGAGCGAACCCACGCCGAGCGCGGTGAGCAGGGGCGTGATTGACATGCCGAGGTTCGAGAGCAGCACGAGCCCGCCGAGCGCGAGCACGGCGACGCGGATCACGTTGCGGGCCAGGCTCGTCGTCGGGATCGTGGCGCCCGCCGTGCGGACGCTGCGGGTCACGAACTCGGTGAGCAGGTTCGCGGCCACGAGCGAGGCCGACACGATGAACAGCCCCAGAGCGGCGCGCTCCATGACGAGGACCACGCCCGGCGACCAGCCGGCGACGCGCGCCGCGAGCGGAACCAGGGCGAACAGGGGCCACCACGGCAGGTGCCGGCCCATCGCGCGCACGACGACGTCATCGAGGTCGGTCGTCGTCCGCGCCGCCCACGTGGCGAGCCACCGCCGCCCGACGAACCGGAGCACCAGTCCCGCGATCAGCGCCGCGGCCACGATCGCCAGCGGCTCCCAGATTCGTTCGTTCCCAGCAAGATCCATGGTCCCTCCCTTCGGCGCCGCGCGAACGCATTCCCCGCGGAGCGAATCCCGAGACTAACCCCCGGGCCGGGATCGACCAAGCCGCGATCCCCCCGGAAGGTCTTCCGCGCAGGGCTGACGCCGCCCGAATCGTATCGTCCCACCGCCGTCAGCCCGCGCCGGGCGCGAGATCCGCTCGTCCGGCGAGTCCCGCGCCCCGACAGGAGGTGCGATGTGATGCGGTATCGTCATGGCGCCGTGCGAATCGTGAGCTGTCTCGTCGCCGTGGCCCAGGCCGTGCGCGGCCGCAGCGGCGGACTCCGAGTCGACGAACGCGTGGGAATGCGGCTCGCTCCTGCGGCGATGCGAGGTTCGACGGGGGGAATCGAACATCGCGCGCAGGAGGCGCCGGATCAACCGCGGATCTGCGCTACTCCTCCGGCTTCGGCTCCAGGGGGCCCGAACCCGTAGTCCCGGATCGCCTCAGCTCCACCACGAATTCGTCCTGGGTCGGCATCTTCGGGCGGGGCGGCGCCGGGGCTCCCGAAAGCGCCGAGCGCGCCGAGGCCCCCAGGGCAGCGTCGCCGAGCAGGACCTCCGAGGGATCCAGAAGGTTTACGAAACGCATGAGAGCACGAAACAGCACCGGGTCGGCCATGCTCGCCGCGGTGATGTCCCGCAGCGCCGCCGCATGCGGAGTGTCCGCGTCGTCCGCCGGCTCGCCGCGCCAGGCCCGCATGCGCGCGCGGTCCTGCTCCGACGCCACGCGCCAGCGCGCCTCCGCCTCCGGCCAGACGCGCGCGTGATAGGCGAGCGACACGGCCTCGGCATCGTCGCCATGTGCCGCCAGCGCATCGCCCAGCGCGTACGCGTGCTCCATGCCCATGGCCACGCCCCAGCCGTACGCCGCATTGGTGTGGCACAGCGCGTCGCCGAGCGGCACGAGCCCGCGGGCAATCGGCGCGCCATCCACGCGGAACGGCCGCAGGACGTTCTGCAGGCCGCCCATGGCGAGCACCGGCGAGATCGGCGTTGCGACGGCGAGCCACGGCTCGAGCGGCGCAAACAGGGCCGCGCCTGCGTCGAACGCCCCGCACTCGCGAATCGCGCGCAGCTCGGGCTCCCTGGTCGAGACGGCCATCGAGATCGAGAAGACCCCGTTGTCGGCCAGGTGCACCATGAGCATGCCGAACGGCAGTTCGATCCGCGGGCCCCACATCCACGGTCCACGCGGGAACGACGCGCCCGGGCGCAGCGCGTAGTATCGCGAGTAGTAGATCAGTCCGCATTCCTGCGTGGAGTCCGGCGGCAGCGTCGCCCCGGCTGCGAGCAACCAGCCGCGCACCGGTGATCGGCGCCCGGCCGCATCGATCACCAGGTCGACCTGCAGGTCCTCGCCCGATGCCAGGCGCAGGCCGCGCACGCGAACCGGATCGACGCCGTCCGCGAGCAGGCCGGTGGCCGGGCCGCCCGTGAGCAAGTGCAGCCCCGCCTCGCGCTCGGCGGCGCGCCAGAGCTGCGACTCGAGCAGCGGGCGCCGGCACCAGATCACGGCCAGGTCCTCATCCCCGGCCAGGCGCTCCGGCCCCGGAATGTACGGTGCGAGCGGAAAGTCGAGCGCGCCGGCTCTCAGGATCGTCGCGAGCAGGTCGGGGCTACGCTGCGACAAAAGCTGCCGCGCGCGCCCCATGAAGCCATGCGGAAGCTGCGCCTGCGGGGTTCCCGGACGATGCCACGCTTCGAGCAGCCTGTTCGGCGAGACCGGCCCGGGTAGCGGATCCTTCTCGACCAGCGTGACCGCATGGCCCGCGCGCGCCAGCACCAGCGCCACGAGCAACCCGCTGGTGCCACCGCCGAGGACCGCGATACGCGACATGCGTGGATTATGCCCTGGCCACCAGCTGCCCGAGAACGCCGTCGACGTGCCGCCGAACCAGCCCGGGATCGAGCAAGGCCAGGTGATGCACGGGTTCGATCACGTACGAATCCTCGGAGAAGGAATCCCCGAGCACGTTCTGTTCGAGGTGCCGCGCGAGCAGCGCCTCGGCCGGACCGGCCTCCTGGTGCGAGAACACGAAGCGCACGTATCGCAGCTTCGCCTTGGCGGCGCGATACCAGTCCGCCAGCGGTTCACCGGGGCGCTCGAACGGGGCCACGACCTCGGCCGCGTACTGCTTGAGCGGCGACAGGTCCTGGCCGAATTTCATGAATGTATGGGAGAGGTAGCCCTGCAGCACCAGCCACGCGGCGAGCGGCCGGGTGTTCGCGCCGAGCGACTTGAGCGTGTCGAGAATCGCGTCCGGGTTCGCGGCATCGAGCGCCGTGTAGAGCCTGGAGACGAAACAGGTGTCGAGACTCACGTTCGGCCCCAACCCGATGAGCGCATCCACGTCGACACCCGCACCCTCCTCCGAGTCGATCATGCGCAGGTACTGGTCGGCGCCCGCGGAGTGTCCGACGAGGATCGTGGTCACCGGGCGCAGCTCGCGCACAAGGTCCTTGAGCAGGATCCGCAACAGGCGCGAGTGGTCGTCCAGGCTGATCACGGGGCGCTGCGTGTCCCCCACCGCGAACCCGGCCAGGGAGACCGACAGTGCGCGATACGGCAGCGCACGAACCGATGCCTCGAATCTCCGGTAGTCGCCGCCGAGACCGTGCAGGAGCACGACCAGGGTCTCCGACTCGAGCTGGTTGTCGAGATAGAACACCGGGAAGCCGATCAGGCGCGGGTTGCGAACCTCGAGCTGGCGCACGTGCTCGGCGGTGAGCACGAATTGCCGCTCCACCGGCTGTCCTTGCCGCTTCTCGGGATATGACTCGCCCGGGCTCGCAAGTCCCATCTCGTGCAACACGTCTTCGAGTTCATTGCGCAGGTCCTTGCTGGTCTGGATCCGGCGATCAGGATCCTTCTCGAGGCAGCGTCGCAGGATGCGTGCGAGGTAAGGCGGTGCATCGGGCCGCAGTGTGGCCAGGGGCGCGGGCTCCTGGTGAAGGATCGCGCTCATCACCTCGATCGCCGTGGCGCCGCGGAACGGCATCTCGCCCGTGAGCATCTCGTGGAGCACGATGCCGAGCGCGAATACGTCGGTGCGATCGTCGACCCCTTCGCCGCGAATCTGCTCGGGGGACATGTAGGCCGACGTGCCGAGGATCGCCCCGTCCCCGGTCGCGGCGAGCGAGAGGACGGTTTCCGCGGGATTTGTGAGCCCCTCCCGGCGCTTGAGTTTCGCGAGGCCGAAGTCGAGCACCTTGACGCGCCCGTCGCGAGTGACGAACAGGTTCTCGGGCTTGAGGTCGCGGTGCACGATCCCCTTCGCGTGCGCCGCCGACAGCCCTTCCGCGGCCTGCGCCCCGTACTCCAACACCTTGCGCAGCGGAATGGCGCCCGCCACGAGTTTCGCCCGCAGGCTCTCGCCCTCCAGGAGCTCCATCACGACGAACGGGGATTCCCGGTCAGAGCCCACGTCGAGGATGGCGCAGACGTTCGGGTGGCTCAGCGCTCCGGCCGCGCGGGCCTCGTGCTCGAATCGCAGGATGTGCTCGGGGTCGCGGGACTTCTCGGCGAGGATGACCTTGACCGCGACGTCGCGCTGGAGCCGGGTGTCCCGCGCGCGGTAGACCTCGCCCATCCCGCCCGCGCCGATCGGGGCGAGGATTTCATAGGGCCCGAGGCGGGTTCCGGGAGAGAGTGGCATGCGCGGAATCTACACCACGCCTCAGCCGCGCGACGACGAGGAAACAAAAGGGCGCCCCGGGATGACGGGCGCCCTTCAGATCACACCGAAGGTTCCGGTCCTGGACTCGTCTACTCCGTGGCCGCCGTGGTCTTGGTCGTGGTGCGCGGGACGTCCTCGATCATGGCGACCACCGTCGAGTGCGCAGAGGTAGACCAGCGCATTGACGTTCTTCGCGCCGACGGCAGCGCCCTGATGACGGCTCCGCCGTAGGAGCGCCCGACGACCACGACCGGCCCGGGCGTCGATCACGCGCCTGGTCGTCGCGACGTCCGCCGCGTACGCGGTGAGGGGATTCCGGACCGCGGACACGAAGTAGCCGTCCTTCTCGAACAGGGGGATCGCCTTGCCCGAGCCCGGCACCTTGTGCGGCACCACCGGCTCGACTATGTTTTGTCATGTGACCAATTGACCAATGGAGTTTCGGCGCGTGCGCAATTTCGAACTCGCAACGAAGGCCGTCGACGACCCGACGCGGACCCGCCTCCTCAAGCTGCTCGAGGGCGGTGGTCTGTGCGGCTGCCAGGTGCAGGCCGTGCTCGGCCTCGCGCCTTCGACAGTGTCGAGGCCCCTGGCCAGCCTCAAGCTCGCCGGGCTGGTCGAGAATCGGGGCGACGGCAAGAGGATCGAGTACGCGCTCACGGCGAGCTCGGGTAATCCGCACGCGCAGCCCCTGCTTGCCCTCCTCCGGGCGGCGCTCGACCGCGACCCGGTGGTCGTGGCGGACCGCAAGCGCCTGCGCGCCATCCAGGCGATCCCGCAGGCCGAGCTTTGGGCCCATGCCTGATCGGCTCCCGAATCTGCTCTTTGTGTGCGTCGAGAACTCCTGTCGCTCCCAGATGGCCGAGGGCTTCGCGCGCGCGCTGGGGGCGGGTCGGGTCCACGCGTTCAGCGCGGGATCACGCCCATCGGGCGAGGTCTACCCGCGTGCCATCGCGTTCATGCGCGAGCGGGGCATCGACCTCGGCCCGCAGCATTCTAAGGGCCTCGACGAGCTCCCGGACACCGAGTGGGACCACGTCGTGACCATGGGCTGCGGCGATGCCTGTCCCCTCCTGCCCGCCAGGCACCGCGTCGACTGGGACCTGCCAGACCCGAAGCGGCTCGATGACGAGGGCTTCCGGGCGATCCGGGACCGGATCGGGACGCTGGTGCAGGAGTTGATCGCACCGCTGAGCCGCACGCCTTCCGGGACGCCATCGCGCAATGACTAGGGTCGCTCCACCCGCCAGGCGGCTGAACCTGTTCGAGCGCTACCTCACCCTGTGGGTCGCGCTCTGCATGGTCGCGGGTGTGTTGCTCGGAAAGCTGGCACCGGGCGTCGTTGGAGGATTGCGCGGCCTCGAGTTCGGTGACCACAGTCGGATCAACCTACCGATCGCATTGCTGATCTGGCTGATGATCTACCCGATGATGCTCAAGATCGATTTCGCGAGCATCGTAGGAGTGCGCAAGCGTCCGGGCGGGATCCTGATCACGTTATTCGTCAACTGGCTGGTCAAGCCGTTCTCGATGGCGTTCCTGGGCTGGCTGTTCTTCAAGCACCTGTTCCTGCCGTGGATCGGCCCGGCTCTCGCCGACCAGTACGTGGCCGGCACGATCATCCTCGCGGCCGCGCCGTGCACGGCCATGGTGTTCGTCTGGTCGTATCTCACCGACGGTGACCCGGCCTACACGCTGGTCCAGGTCTCGCTCAACGACCTGATCATGCTGCTCCTGTTCGCGCCGATCATCTCCCTGCTCGTCCGCGGGGCGAGCGGCCTGACGGTGCCGTTCGCGGTGCTGCTCTACAGCGTGGCGGCGTTCATCGTGATTCCGCTCGTGCTCGGCAGCCTGAGCCGCGCCGTCCTGCTGCGTGCGAAGGGCCGGGCGTGGTTCGAGGCGGCGTTCCTGCCGTTCTTCCAGCCGATCACCACGCTGGCATTGCTGGCGACGCTGGTCCTGATCTTCGCGTTCCAGGCCGACAACCTCACCGCACGCTGGTTCCACGTGCTCCTGATCGCCGTGCCGATCCTGATCCAAGTCTACTTCAACTCGGCGCTCGCCTACGGGCTGATGAAGTGGTTCCGCGTTCCGCACAACATTGCGGCACCCGGCGCGCTCATCGGCGCGAGCAATTTCTTCGAGCTGGCGGTTGCGGTCGCGATCACGCTGTATGGAGCCGGCTCCGGCGCCGCGCTGGCGACCGTGGTGGGCGTGCTGATCGAGGTCCCGGTGATGCTGTCGGTGTGCGCGTTCTGCAATCGCACCCGGCACTGGTTCCCGGACCCGGTCGTCAGACCTGCCTGAACCCTCCCGGGTCGCCGCACGGTCGGACGAACGCGCGGCGGGCCTTCATGCGGACGACGGCACGAACGCCCGTCAGCTCCACGTGCGGCGCGGCGTAGTGCGCGAGGATGGGCTCCTCGCGGCAGAGATCGGTGCTCAGGTACTTCTTGTTGTCGTCGCAGAACACGGTCGCGACCACCGCGCCAGGCCCCTGCTGGTTGGCAATGTCGAGCGCGCCTAGGAAGTTCGCGCCCGAGCTGATCCCGACCGCGAGCCCGAGGTCCCGGGCCAGCCGCTGTGCCATCAGGATCGCGTCGCCGTCCCACACGTCGACCACCTCATCCCACTTCGCGAGGTCGACGATTGCGGGGATGAAGTCGTCGCTGATGCCCTGGATGCGGTGAGAGCCCTGCTTGCTGCCGGTGCGCAGCGTGGGCGAGTTCGCGGGTTCGAGCGGGTGGATCGCGATCGGTCCGAGTCGCTCACGCAGGTACTCCCCCACGCCCACCAGCGTGCCGCCTGTCCCGACGCCGGCCACAAACGCGGTCGGCGCCAAGCCGAGGCTCGCGATCTGCGCGAGCAGTTCCGGCCCGGTGGTCTCGCGGTGCGCGCGCGCGTTGTCGGGGTTGTCGAACTGCTGCGGGCGATAGGTGTGCGGGTGCTCCCCGGCCCAACGATCGGCGAGCGCGATGCTGCCGGGGAAGCCGCCCTCGGCCGCGGAGACCGGGACGATCGTCGCGCCCAGCGACTCGATCACCAGCCTGCGCTCGGGGCTCATCCAGTCGGGCATGTAGATGCGGACCGGGTGGCCCAGCGCCCGGCCGACCGCGGCGAACGCGATCCCGGTGTTGCCGCTCGAAGCCTCCACGATCTCGTCGCCGCGCGCGATCTCGTTGCGCGCGTAGGCGAACTCGAGGATGGAGAGCGCCATGCGGTCCTTGATGCTGCCCGTCAGGCTGCCGGCCTCGTACTTGGCATAGACGCAGCGCTCGATGCCTCGGTAGCAGCAGCGAATTTGGAGCAGCGGGGTGTTGCCGATCACGTTCCAGAGCGAGTCCAGCCGTTCGCCGAAGTCGCCCATGCCGCAGCCGCACTCCGCGTACGCGCAGGCGCGTGGAACAGGTTCGATCGTCTGGTGCTCTTCGGGACCCATGCGCCCCTCCTCCGGCTCGCGAGCCGCCCGGCAGGAGGAGATGCAGTATTCATGCCCGGTTGACGCAACTCCGCGACGAAGGCGCGATCCCGCGTGGCCGCTTGGGGATGGGACGCTCCGGGGCGGTGCCGAGCGCGGACCGGCCGGCACGCGCACCTGTCATCCGGGCGGCGGGACTGACGTCGTGGCAGCCGGGCGGCGGTTTCGCTGGTTCAGCGATAGAGGACCTTCATCCGCCCCCAGGTCACCGGTTGCGCCGGCGTGGCGCAGTAGGCAGTCGGAGCCGCCCCGGTCCGCGTGCTGTGTGAGTTGGTCTGCGTGCAATGATCGGAGAGCTGGTCGCAACCGGGCCCGATCCCCGAATACGCGATGCTCAGGGTCGCGACGCTGAAGAACGAATCGCCGCTGCGCGTCCCGTGGGACTCGAGGTTGATCGTGTACTGGCAGTCCGTGAAGACCTCTCCCGAGCCCGAGCACGACATGTCGAACGTGGTCGCAGTGGAGGACCCGGAGCAGGTGACTGTGGTGTCCGGATAGATCCTTGTGCCGGCGCACAGCGTGTCGGTGTAGGTCGACGTCCCGGTGAGCACCCCCGTGCAATCGTACGTCGAATCCGATGTCATCCAGATACCGGCCCATTCGGGCGGAACCGTGACGACCGAGCCGAGCGTGCCCGGATTGCCGGACTTGCGGGCGAAGGGGTTGGCGGCGGCCTGTCCGACCAGGATCGAGGCCGAGAGCAGAAGGGCAAGCGGAAGGTGCTTCATGACGTCTCTCCTGGAAATCCCGCCCGGGGTGGGCGCCATCTAGGATTTGAGCCGGGGGAACAACGGCCTAGGGTCGGGGTCAGCCCCAGCCTGTAGCAACCGTCATTCCTAAACCCCTTGCCGCCCGGACGCAAGCCCCCTGTGGGCGCCCCCGGAACGCCAATTGTGCGCCTTGCCCCGCGGGCGACCGGGGGAATACGCTCTGCTCGGTCGCCCCCGAGTTCGCCCGTGAGCCCCCAACGAAAGGGCATCATCATGTTACTGATCCGCGAAATCATGCACTGCAAGCCGGGGAAAGTCCGGCCGATGGTCGAGAAGTTCCTCGCGATGTCGAAGATCAACGTCAAGCTCGGCATGCCGAAGATGCGTATCACGACCGACTTCTGTGCCGAGCAGTACTGGACCGTCGTGGCGGAGATGGAGGTCGAGAACATGTCCGCATTCGAGAACATGATGCAGGGCATGGATCAACACAGCGCGGAGATGAAGGAGTTCGAGAAGCTGATGGAGGGCTACCACGACCTGGTCGCCGACGGCCGGCGTGAGATCTACAAGATCGAGGGTTGATCGCGAGTCGCGAGGGTTCTCAGGTCTGCCAGGCGGCCCGCTCCAAAGTGGCGATGTCGAGCTTGGTCATCTGGAGCACCGCCTCCATGACCCGGTTCGCCTTCGCCGCGTCCTGGTCCGCCATCAGGCGACCCAGCGCGGTCGGGACGATCTGCCAGGAGAGCCCGAACTTGTCCTTGAGCCATCCGCACTGCGAAGTACTTCCGCCGGCGGAGAGTTTCCCCCACAGTTCGTCCAGTTCGGCCTGGCTTTCACAATTCACGACCAGCGAGATCGCCTCCGTGAACTTGAACTTCGGTCCGCCGTTCAGCGCCGTGAACTCCTGCCCGTCGAGTTGAAACGTCATCACCAGGACCGAACCCTTCGGCCCGGGGCCGGCGTCCCCGGAGCGGCCGACGTTGCCGATTTGCGAGTTCTTGAAGATCGAGACGTAGAAGTTCACCGCTTCCTCGGCGTTGCCGTCGAACCAAAGGCATGTCGTGATCTTCTGCATGCTCTGTCTCCTTTCTAGCGAGCGGCCGGTTCCGTCCCCCGTGCGCCGGGGCGGACGCCCGGGGCATGCCCGGTCGTCTTGATCCTCGCAAAGTCGATGTACCCGCGCTCGACGTCGGTGTGGAGCAGCTTCACGCGCACCGTATCGCCGACGTCGAGTCCCGCCTCTCCCTGCTCGACGCGGCCCTCGACCGGCGGGTCGAACACGCGCACCCAGGTGCCCTTCTCCGAGGCGCCGGTCACGATCCCCTCAAATTCGTCACCGACGCGGTCGCTCAGCAGCAGCGCCGCGGCGCACTTGCGCAGCAGGCGCTCGACCTTCTGCGCGTCGTCCTCCTTCTGCGTGCAACGCGTGGCCAGCTCCGTGAGTTCCTTCCGGTCGTACGGTCCCGGCTGGCCGGCGAGCGCCGCCTTCAACATGCGCTGGGTGAGCAGGTCGGGATAGCGGCGGTTCGGCGCAGTCGAATGCGTGTACTGGGTGACCGCGAGCCCGAAGTGGCCAATCGGCTTCTCGCCCGGGAAGCTCGCGACATACTCGCCACGGCCGAGCAGCTTGATCACCGCCAGCGACAGATCCGGAAAGCGCAGCGGGTCCGCTGCGCGGCGCCGCAGCAGGAACGCGTCGAGCGCCTTCGCGTCCGGCTCGGGCGGCAGGCGGTCGCCGAGCCCGTGCGCGATCTCGACGATGCGCGGCCAGCGCTCGGGCTCGCGCACGACGCGGCGGAGCACCGGCAGCTTGTGGCCCTCGAGGAAGCGCGCCATCACGCCGTTGGCCGCGATCATGAAGTCCTCGATGATCTGCTTCGCGCGGTTCGTGCGCTCCGCCGCGAGTTCGCTCACCGCGTCGTCGGTGAAGCGCGCGCGCACCTCGATGGTCTCGAGCTCGAGCGCGCCCTGCTCGTGGCGCTTCTCCTTGAGCCCCTGGGCGATCCGGTCCTGGAGCCGGAGGTTGTCGACAAGCCCGGGCACCGCCGCCGCGGCCGCCGGCGGGTCCCCCGCGCCCTCGAGCCATGCGCCGACGCCGGAGTAGGTGAGCTGCGCGCGATTGCGCACGACCGCGAGGTAGACGCTCGAGACGGCCGCTCCGTCGACCGCGACCTCGGTCACGACCACCAGACGGTCCTCGTCCTGGTTGAGCGACGTGCGGTCCGTGCTCAGGCGCTCGGGCAACATCGGGAACACCTGTGGCGCGGTATAGACCGACGTCGTGTTGTTCCGGGCGTGCGCGTCCAGCGCCGAGCCCAGGGCGACCGCCGCGCTCACGTCGGCGATCGCCACCAGGACGCGGGTGCCGCCCTCGTCCTCGACCGCGACCGAAAGCTGGTCGAGGTCGCGCGAGTCGTCGTTGTCGATCGAGCACCAGGGCAGCGCACGCAGGTCACGCACGCCTTCGTCGTAGGGCCCGCGCGGCGCCACGAACGCCTCCGCGGCGGCAAGCGCTTCCGGCGTGAAGTCGGGCTGGAAACCGCGGGCGAGCATGGCCTCACGAGCGATGCGTGCGAGCAGGCTGCGCTGCTGATTGCCGGGGATGCTCATGGTCGAATCCTCCTGGTGGGCGGCAGCGCGGGGTGCGCGCAAAACTCGGCATTGCAACGTGAACGCCGCAGTCGTGGATTCAGACTGCGGCGCTCCTGCTGCGACCGGAAGTGATCGTCTAAGCCTTCGGCTGTTTGGCGATCCTCAGGTAGGGCTTCGGCGCCTTCCATCCGTCCGGGAACGCCTGCTTCGCGTCCTCGTCCGACACAGAGGTCAGGATGATCACGTCCTCGCCCTGCTTCCAGTTCACCGGCGTGGCGACCTTGTGCTTCGCGGTCAGCTGGAGCGAGTCGATGACACGCACCACCTCGTCGAAGTTGCGGCCCGTGCTCATCGGGTACGAGATCATGAGCTTGATCTTCTTGTCCGGCCCGACGACGAACACCGTGCGCACGGTCTGGTTGTCCGCAGCGGTGCGCCCGTCGAACGTGCCCGCGAGGTCGGCCGGCAACATCCCATACAGCTTTGAGACCGCCAGGTCCGTGTCGCCGATCATCGGGAAGTTCGGCGCCGTGCCCTGAGTCTCGCGGATATCCTCGGCCCACTTCGCATGATTTCCGACGGGATCGACGCTCAGGCCGATCACCTTTACGTTGCGCTTCTCGAATTCGGGCTTGAGCTTCGCCATGTAGCCCAGCTCCGTCGTGCAAACGGGCGTGAAGTCCTTCGGGTGCGAGAACAGGATCGCCCACGAATCTCCGATCCAGTCGTGAAATCGAATGCGCCCCTCGGTCGTCTCCGCCTCGAAGTCCGGCGCGATGCTCCCGATCTGGAGCGCGCTGCTGCCTGTCTGTACCGCCATCCTCCACCCCCATGTCGTGGACTCGTTCCTCGGATCGCGCGCATCGCCGCCGCGCGCCGACTTGGATGCTACGTCTTCGGACAGCGTTCGGGAAGCCGCCTCGATGCCCCAGCTCGCGCAGCGATGCAAAGCGCGCAAACCTATCGTAAACTTAGGGTTGCGGTCCACGCCCGGATTGCGGTATAAATAGATAGGAACACACCTCGAAAGGATGGGCCGGAGCTTGCGGCCCCGGACGCGCCCCACCGCACCGCGGGACGTCCACGATCGGCGGCCCCGCGCGAGCGGGATCCTGTCGCCAGGAAGTGAGCCCGGCGCATGTCGCAGGATCCGCTCTGGTACAAGGACGCGGTCATCTACGAGCTCCACGTCAAGGCATACTGCGACACCGACGCGGACGGCTCGGGGGACTTTCGCGGCCTCTTGACGCGTCTCGACTACCTGCGCGATCTCGGCGTCACCTGCCTGTGGATCTTGCCGATGTACCCGTCCCCGTTTCGCGACGACGGTTACGACATCTCGGACTACTGCGCGGTGCACCCGAGTTACGGATCGCTCGCGGACTTCCGGGAATTCCTCGACGCGGCACACGCGCGCGGACTGCGCGTGATCACGGAGCTGGTGCTCAATCACACGTCGGACCAGCACCCGTGGTTCCAGGAATCGCGCAGCTCGCACGACAACCCCAAGCGCGACTGGTACGTCTGGAGCGACACGGACGATCGTTACCCGGGCGTGCGTATCATCTTCGTCGACACCGAGCTGTCGAATTGGGCGTGGGATCCGATCTCGAAGTCGTATTACTGGCACCGCTTCTTCAGCCACCAGCCGGATCTCAACTACGACAACCCGGAGGTGATCGAGGAGGTGTGGAAGGTGATGCAGTTCTGGCTCGACATCGGCGTGGACGGGTTCCGCGTCGATGCCGTGCCCTACCTGATCGAGCGCGAGGGCACCTCGTGCGAGAACCTTCCGGAAACGCACGACATCCTGAAACTCCTGCGCGGCCGACTCAACGAGCACTATCCGGACCGAATGCTGCTCGCCGAGGCGAACATGTGGCCCGAGGACGTGCGCCCCTACTTCGGCGACGGCGACGAGTTCCACATGGCGTTCCACTTCCCGATCATGCCGCGCA
>JBDTYW010000006.1:0-20017 GCA_040005445.1 Candidatus Eiseniibacteriota bacterium | reverse complement strand
TCCCCCGGCTCGTCGCCCCCGCCCGCGGCCCGCTCGGACTCGTGCGGGCCCTTGAGCGTCTGGCGGATGTACTCCGCGCGCACGCTCCATTCGCCGGGGGAGTTGCCCAGCCGAAATCCGATCGTCGCGCCCAGCGTGGCCGTGCGCAGGGGCCCCAGGCGATAGTCGCTGGTCGCGAAAGCAGGTGTCGGCGCGTCGCTCACGAGCCCCGTGGTGTAGAACGACGCCGGCGTCTGCGTGTAGTAGCGGGCATGCGGCTGCCACCACGATGTCGAGCCCAGGTCGTGCCGAAGCTTGAGATCGATCGTGTGTGACGCAAGGCTCCAGTCGTCCCAGTAGTAACGGTACGACACGTGCAGCACGCCCATGCCGAGGTGCAGGGCCGACGTGCCGAGCAGGTCATTGCGCGTGCGCGCGCGCGGCCGGTTCTCGGTGAGCTGTCCGACGCTCTGGCCGCTCGTGGTGTCGATCTCGCTCACGACTTTGTAGGGCTCGGTCAGGAATCCGCTCTCCGCCGCGCGGGTGGCGTTGAGCGACACCAGCCATCGGCGCGAGAGCACGCGCGACACGCCGAGCAGGCCGCTGGTCACACGCTTGGGCTGCCGCGCCGGATCGGTCGGCCCGCTGGCGTCGGTCAGGCCCAGCGGAGTGCCGCCGACCGGGAACACCTCGTCGTGGTTGATCCCCGCGCCCGCCGTGATCGTGACCAGGCGATGGAATGCATCGAGCGCCAGCTTCGCGCTGCCGCCCACGGACCGGTAGTCCTTCTCGCTCGAGAAGTGCCCGGCGACGGTCGACGTCAGCACGGTCCCGAGCGGGGCGCGCCAGTCCATGTCGAGCGCCGTGCGGCGATCCCGAAACGAGGTCACCGGCACGTTGCCCGCCGCCACCGTGCTGGCGCCGCCCGAGGCCGTGGTCGTGGTCTGCACCTGGCCCGAGGGCGCGGCGCCCGTGGGCGATGCGCCGGTAATCACGTCGTAGCCGAGTTGCGCCGAGAGCGCGTGCCCGTTGGCGAACAGCCGGGTCACGCGCACGGCGGGCTCGATCACGTCGGCGCGGTTCATCTCGCCGTAGAGCAGGAGCGACGTGTCAATCTGCGTGGAGGCGCCCGCCTCGGCATGCGCCACCGCGGGGAGGCTCGATGCCAGCAACAGGCAGGCCGCGGCGCGCAGGCGGCTGCGGACCGGTCCCGGCGCGCGGGGCGAGGTCAGTTGCAACCGCAACCTCCCCCGCCGACGTCCTGCCCGCCGGTCGAGCCCTCCTTGCTGAAGTAGACGTGCTCGTCGACGGCGTGCTGCATGGGCGAGGGCACGAGTTGCATCTTCTTCTGCGCGAGCAGGTCGCGATCCCAGGGGTGCACGGTGGCGCAGCCGCCGAGCATCAGCATCGCACCGCCGGCGATCGCGATCGCCAGGCCGACTCGGAGGGCGCGCGTCATGGCGTGCACTCCTTCCGGATGCGCGCCTCGATCGCGGCGGCCTGCTTCGGGTCGAAGCCGGCATGCGCCTCGATCAACCTTCCCTCCCGGTCGATCAGGAAGCTCGACGGCATGGCAGAGACGTGAAACGCCCCGGCGGTCTTGCCGGTGGGGTCGAACGCGACCCGAAACGGCGAGGGATACGCGGCGAGGAAGCGATCCGCGGCGGCGCGATCCTTGTCGAGGTTGATGGCGACGATTGCGAGCCCGTGCTCGCCGTAGCGCTCTTGCAGCTCCCGCAGCCAGGGGAAGGATCGCCGGCAGGGCACGCACCACGAGGCCCAGAAGTCGACGTAGACGGTGTGGCCGCGCAGGGAGTCCGAGTCCACGGCGCCGGCCCGAGCGGGCAGCTCGAAGCGTGGCATGAGCGCACCCACGGCCGGGGCGGCCGCCCAGGAGGGCGAGGCAACGGCGAGCAGGATTGCGAATATCGGCAGCATCAAGGCGCGCATCCGGTCGCGCATGGCGTGAGACCTCCTGGGGGAAGCGACCCGTGGACTGTCCCCGTCCTACCCACGGCCGGGGCCGCCGGTTCCCGGAGTTCCGCCCGCAAGTTGCAAGCAGGCGTGCCGTTTGCCGCGCCTAGGCCGCCTTTCTCTCCTCGTCCGGCTGGGGAATGACCTCCGGTTCGCCCGCCGCGAGGGCCCGCATCTTGTTGTACCCGTCGTAGGCTGCGACCTTGTAGCACTCGGCGAGCGTCGGGTAGTTGAAGACCGTGCGCATCAGGTAGTCGAGGCCCCCGTGCAGCGCCATGACCGCCTGCCCGATGTGGACGAGCTCGGTGGCCTGGGTGCCAAGGACCCAGACGCCGAGGATCTCGCGGGTCTCGAGGTGGAACAGGATCTTCAGCATGCCGTCGAGGTCGCCGAGAATCTGGCCGCGGGCGATCTCGCGGTAGCGCGCGACTCCCGACTCGTACGGGACGCCCCGTCGGGTCAGGTCCTCCTCGCTTGCGCCCACCCACGCGATCTCGGGCACGGCGTAGATGCCGTAGGGGAACAGCTCGGGGACGCTTTCGGCGGGCACGCCGAACATGTGGCACGCGGCGAGGCGCCCCTGTTCCGCGCTGGTCGAGGCCAGCGCGGGGAAGCCGATTACGTCGCCCGCGGCGTAGATGTGCGGCACCGGGGTGCGGCAGTGCACATCGACCGCGAGCCTTCCGCGGTCATCCGCCTCGAGTCCGGCGGACTCGAGATTCAGCGTCGCCGTCGCGCCCATGCGGCCGACCGACAGCAACACGTGGTCGCTCACGAAGCGCTTGCCGCTGGCGAGCTCGACGATCACGCTGTCGTCGCGCCCGCGGCGTAGCGCGGCCACCTCCTCGCCCAGCCGGAACGTGACGTTCATCGCGCGCGCACGGTGCGCCAGGGCGTCGCTCACCTCACGATCGACCATCTCGAGCAGCGTGTTGCGCTTGTCGATGAGTGTGACCTCGACGCCCAGCGCGGCAAACATGGTGGCGTACTCGAGGCCGATGACCCCGGCCCCGACGACCGTCAGCGCATGCGGCAGGACGCGCAGGGTGGGAATGTCGTCGCTCGTCAGGACCCGGTCGTGGTCCACGCTCAGTGCGCCGGGCATGCCGGCCTCGGTGCCGACGGCGATCAGGACGTGCGCGGCTTCGAGCGTCTGGCTCCCGTCCTCGTCGTCGATGCGCAGGACGTGTGGGGACTGGAACGAGCCGAGGCCGCAGAACAGCCTCACGCCGTTGCGCTCGAGCTGCGACTGCACCACCTCGCGTTCGCGGCGCATGACGGTGTCGCAGCGCGACAGCAGGTCTCCGACCGAGATGTCCCCGCGCCGGGGCCGCGTGCCGCCGAATTCCCGCTCCTGCGGAATGCGGATCACGTCGAGCACGGACTCGCGCAGCGTCTTGCTCGGGATCGTGCCGGTGTTGATGGCGACGCCTCCGACCCGGCGCTGGCGCTCGATCAGGGCGACCCGCTTGCCCAGCTTCGCCGCCTGCACCGCGGCGCGCTGCCCCGCGGGACCGCTCCCGATGACGACCAGATCGTAGGTTTGCAAGCTCGTCTCCCCGTCCCGGAATTGGCCGTCCACGGCAGGAGTCGGCAGGAAATGGCGCGCGTGGTGCGCCCTCCCCCGCCCTCCGGGGAGGTTCTCCGCAACAAGCGTGCCAGCGAAAGCTCGCGCGTGGGTCGCGAGATCAGCGCTTGCGGGCGGGCTTGCGCGCGGCAGGCCGGGGGGGCGGCGCCTTCGGGGCGCGCCGCGCCGCGGCGGCGGGCCGGCCGGCGAGAGCCGCCTCGGCGCGCTTCCACTCGGCGGCGGCGAGCTGGATCTCGCCGGCCTTGAGGTTCTCCTCGAGCTGCTCGATCCGGGTGGCCCCGATGATCGCGCTCGAGACCACGTCGTGCTTGAGCACCCAGGCGAGCGCGAGTTGCGCGCACGTCCAGCCGCCGTGCGCCTGCGCCCACGCGGCAAAGCGCTCGGTCTTCGCCACGTTGTCGGGCGTGAGCGCCCGCTCGGATTCGAGGAAGTGCGCGAACTTCGTGGTCGCGCGACTGCCGTCGGGCTTCGCCATGCCCGCGTACTTGTTCGTAAGCACACCCTGGGCGAGCGGCGAATAGATGATCATGCCGACGCCCCACTTCGCACACAGGGCCGCGTGGTCCTTCTCGACATGGCGATCGAGCAGGTTCCAGCGCGGCTGGCTCGAGGCCATGAGGTCGTAGCCCCTCTGCTTCTGGTGCTCGAGCACACGCCGGGCGAGCGGAGCCGCATTGTCGAAGTTCGAGTACCCGACATAGCGCACCTTGCCGGAGCGGACGAGATCCTCGAACGCGCGCAGGGTCTCGTCGATCGGCGTGTCCTTGTCCGGGGCATGGAGCTGGTAGAGATCGATGTAATCGGTGCGCAGGCGCCTCAGGCTCTGGTCGAGCGCGTCGAAGATGTGCTTGCGCGAGAGCCCCGCGCCGAGGGGCCCGTCCCACACCCGGCCCATGCACTTGGTGGCGATCACGATCTGCTCGCGCGGCAGGCCCTCGAGCGCTTCGCCGAGCAGCGCCTCGGACGCGCCGCGGGCGTAGACGTCCGCGGTGTCGAACAGGTTGATGCCGAGCTCGAACGCCCGCCGCACGATCGCCACCGCGTCCGCGCGGTCCACCGACCCGCCGTACGTGGTCCACGAGCCCAGCGAAATCTCCGAAACATTGAGTCCGGTACGACCGAGACGACGGTAGTTCAAGACACCTCCATGTGCCCTAGCGGTATGTCGCCTTGAGGGATCCCCAGCTGGTTGCCTGCACCGGCGTCGGCTCGAGCCAGACGTCCGCGATCGGGTTCTCGTACACGGCCTGGTTGAAGCTCGGGATCCCGAACGCCTCGCAGATCGTCCTCACCATCGTGTAATGCGAAACCGTGACGTTCGACACCGCGCCCGGCTGGACCGGCGGTCCCACGAAGATCGTGAGCACGCGATTGCCGGTCGCGCCGTCGTCCTCGTCCCACGTCAGGATCAGGAGCCCGTTCGGGCCCAGCGCATTGATGATCGGCGGCAGGGCGTTCGACATCCAGGTGTCGGCGTCCGCCGCCGTGCATCCCGGCGTCGAACTGTTGTGGCCGTTGTGACAGTTGTTCGGCACCACGAACGAGAGATTCGGCAGTGCGTTCGCGGCGATGTCGACCGCGAGATCGGAGTACGGGCGCTCGTTCGCATGATTGAGATTCGTGAAGTACGTCCATGGGGCATGCTTGCGCGTGTAGAGGCCGCTCGTCGCACTGCCGTCATAGGAGCAGCCAGTCGCGCCCGCGCTCGGCAGGTTCTCGCTGTAGGCGCGCCAGGTCTTGCCGGCCGCCTCGAACGCGTGCCCGAGGTTCTCGATCGAGTAGGGAGCGCCGGCGGGCGGGCAGTTGTTGGTCGTGATGTTCAGGTCCCAGCCTGCGAACAGGCCGAAGTAGTTCGGCTGCGACGGATGGGCGACCGCGAACGACCGGGTGAACAGCGCGCCCTGCGCCTGGAGGCTCGTGGCGTACGGCAGGGCTCGCACGATCTCGTAGTTCTTGTTCTCCATCACGACCACGACGACGTGATCCAACGGCGGCACGCCGATCGCATGTGCGGATGAGGGCAGCGCGAAGAGCGCGCAGGCCGCGAGCCCGAGACTCGCGAAGACACGGGGGTTCCAGGCAGAGTTCAACATGAGCGAGTCTCCGATCGAGCTGGATGTGAGGGCTGCCGGATGGGGCAATGGACACTTCAGGATGTCATGCCCGCCCCGCCACGTCCAGCCCCGGCGGGAGAAACCGCCCGCTCGACGGCCTCGGCCAGGCGATCGAGGTCGGAGGTTTCATTGTAGATCTGCGCCGAGATCCGGACCTGCAGGCGCCCCCGATGTGCGTGGATCGGGGCCTCGATGTGGTCTTCGAACAGGAGTCGATCGCGCAGGCGCAGCGCGTCCTCGGGCGTCTCGCCGGCGGCCGTTGGCAGCGGGATCGTGGCCATGGTCCCAATCCAGGGCTCGGTGCGCGCGAGCGACGTGCCCCAGCGCGCCGCGAGCCGGTTCGCCCCGTCCCATGCCAGCGCGTGATTGTAGGCGCGCACCGCATCGACGCCGAGTTCCTGCATGAACGCGATCCCCACCGGTGCGGCGAGTGCGGCGGACGGATCGCGCGTCCCGGTCCAGTCGAACTCGTCGGCGAACCCCTGGTCGAGGCCCCACGAGATCACCGGCGGGTGCAGGTCCGCCTGGCGCTCGGGCGGCGCCCACAGGATCCCGCAGCTGCGCGGCGACCACGCCCACTTGTGGAGGTTCGCCGCATACCAGTCGACGCCCAGCGCGGGCAGGTCGACCGGGATTGCGCCCGGCGCGTGCGCGCCGTCGGCGAGGACCATCACGCCGGCGGCCTGGCAGCGCGCGGCGAGCGCGGCGAGCGGCAGGACGAGCGCGCTCTCGGCGGCGACGTGCTCGATGATCGCGACGCGCGTCCGCGGCGTGAGCGCGGCCGCGATCGCCTCGACGAATTCCTGCGGGTCCGCCGCCGCATCCGGCAGCTCGGCGACGCGCACATGGGCACCCGCGCGGCGCGCGACGTAGCGGGCCGTCTTCACGACCGCGCCGTAGGCGTCGCTGGTGACCACGATCTCGTCGTCCGGGAGGAACTCGAGCGAGCGCAGCACGGCGTTCACGCCCGAGGTCACGTTGTCGACGAACACGAGATCCTCGCCCCTTGCCCCGAGGAACGCCGCCACCGCGTTCGCCGCCGCGCGCATGCGCGGCACGTCGGGCGGCTTGACACCGACCGAGATGCTCGACAGTTCGCGCAGCAGGAAGCGCGACGGCTGGCGCTCGATCTCGTCGCGGATCGCCTGTTGCGCCTGGAGCACGCGGCGGGGCGGCGCACCGACCGTGCCGTGATTGAGATAGAGGATGTCGGGATCGAGCGCCCACTCGGCGCGCATGGCGTGGCCGAATGCGGGCGGGGAGCCGGGGCGGGACATGGAACCTCCGAGTGCGGGATCGCGGCGAACCGCGGGGATCGTGGACTGCGCCAGTCTAGGCCCGAGTCGGCGCGCCTTCAAGATCCCGGGATCCTCGCGTGAGCGACCAGGACGACCCGGCAAATTGACACGATCCTGACCGGGCCGCGATCCCACGGCGCGCGCCGGCGCGTACCATGGAGTGACCGCGCCGGAGTTCCCGGCGCAACGGACCCCGGCGACAAGGAGCGTGCGGCATGCGCCATCTCGGAACGATCTCGATGCTCGTGGCGGCCGGACTGCTGGCCGGGACCCTCTGGGCGGCGGCCGGCAGCGCGGGCAAGCCCGCGCCGGTCAAGACCGAGAAGATCGTGCCGGTCGTGCTCAGCGACGCCGGGTGGCAGAAGCACCTGACGCCCGAGCAGTTCCGCGTGCTGCGCCGCGAAGGCACCGAGATCGCGTTCACCGGCAAGTACTGGAACCACCACGAGCGCGGCGCCTACGTCTGCGCCGGCTGCGGACTCGAGCTGTTCTCCTCGGCTGCGAAATACGAATCGGGCACGGGCTGGCCGAGCTTCTGGCAGCCCGTCTCGCGCAGCCACGTGCGCGAGGTCCCGGACAACTCGTTCGGCATGATGAACACCGAGATCGAGTGCGCGCGCTGCGGCGGGCACCTCGGACACGTCTTCCCGGACGGACCCCGGCCCACCGGGCTGCGCTACTGCATGAACTCGGTGGCGATGAAGTTCATCCCCGCCCGCTGATCCCTACTTGATCATCTCGGCATAGGCGTCGAGCACGGCCTTGCGCCGGTCCGCCTGGGTCTTCTCGTTGTCGGCCAGGCGGCCCGCCTTGTCGGCGCGCCCCTTGAGCGCGTCGATCACGCGCGCCTGGGCGCCGCGCGCGGCGGCGCTCATGCGGACCACGGGCGACGTCAGGTCGCCCAGGTCATAGAGCCTGAGCTCGGCCCGGCACTCCTCGGCGCGCGCCTGGGCGTAGTCGGCGGTCGCCTTCTGGGTCTCCCCCTCGGCCGCGAGCAGGTCGCGCATGCGCTCCAGGAATTTCTGCTGTGACTCGAGGCGCTTCTTGGTCGACTCGAGATCCTTCTGCTGGATCGCGCGCTTCTCCTTCTTCGCCAGGTCGATGCGGATCTTCGCGCTCGAGACCTCGGTCTTCTTGATCTCCGCCTGGGACTTCTTGCGCGCCTCGCGCGCCTTGTACTGCGAGACCAGGAACTCCGCCTGGGCCTTGAGCTGGACCATCGCGCCGAGGTCGGCGTTGATCTCCTCGCGCGGCCGGGGCTCGACCAGGAGCGGCAGCGCGAGCGTCGAATCGAGCTCCGCCGAGAGCGGCGCACTGAGGCCCGGCATCGCCGGGACCGGAGCCGTCGCAACCGGGGCGGGCGTGGCGATGGGCGCCGGCGCGATCATCGTCGTGTCCGCGGGCGGCGGTGACGGCGGAGGCGTGCCCTCCTGCGCCTCCCCGCTCGAGACGACGGCGACGCTGGCCAACAGGACGAACGCGACGGCCGTCGAGAACGGCGCGCGCGGCGGGGATGCGGCGAACATGGGAAACCTCCGTGTTGGGATGGGCTTCGAGATCTTCGTCGGCGAGCGTACGCGGGTTCGGGAGCCGGGGCAAGGACCGGCCCGCCGCGAGCTGCCTGCGGAGCGCTCCCGATCGCGCGATCTCGCCGGGCAGACCCTCGAGCACACCCTCATCGGGGACTTCGCTCGGCCGGTAGGGCAGCTCGTGGATCGTGCGCAGCTCCCCCGCGCTCTGCATGAAAGCAAGCAGGGCGGCCCCGCGAGGAGCCGCCCTTCGGCATGAAGGCGTGGATTGATTCGGGCGGGTCAGCCCGGCTTGCGAACGTTCGCCGCCTGCAAGCCCTTCGGGCCCTGCGTGACGTCGAATTCAACCGCCTCACCTTCGGCGAGGGTCTTGAAGCCGCTGCCCTGGATCGCGGAGAAGTGCACGAACACGTCCTCGCCGCTGTCCTGGGAAATGAATCCAAAGCCCTTCGCCTCGTTGAACCACTTCACGGTGCCCTTGGCCACGGTGGTGCTCCTCAGATTGCGGAACCCTTTCGGGTCCTCGTAGCGCCTCCGCCGGGCGAGGCCGGCTCGTCGCCTTTCCCGCCTTGCGCTGGCTCGGTGCATGGACAGACACGCCGCGCGTCGGCCATGGAACCCGCGGCGTGACGATCGGCGGCTGAACCGAGCAGCGAGACCACGCGAGGGTGAAGTCGAATCCGACCCGCGCCGGAAGGCTAGGAGAGCCTCCCGGGGCCTGTCAAGAGCGGCGTGACCAGGCCCGGCACGGCCCGTGTCAATTCCCGAGCCGGCCGACGAGTTCGAAGTGATAGGGCATGCGGACGAATACGGCCTGGGCCACCCCCTCGATCCGGTACGGGAAGAAGGGGGTGCGATACGCCGCCCGCATGGCCGCCTGGTCGAGCAGGGGATCCACGCTGTTCTCGAGCGCCACGTCCTCGACCCGGCCCTCCTCGTTAACCAGGGCGACGAGCACGACCGTGCCCTCAATTCCCTTGGTGCGCGCCTCCTCCGGGTAGTCGGGCTTGATCACCTCGCGCGTCGCGACGTCCTCGGTCTGGGCCGTGGGCAGGTTGCCGTGGAGGAGCCGCAGCCGCTCGAATGCGTCGATGCCGGTCGACGGCGCCTCGCTCTCGCCGGCCTGGCCGCGATCCTTGGTACGCGACGCCTGGGAGGTCTCTTCGACCTTGCCCTGGAACGTGGCGTCGCTCTGCGGCTGGACGTCGCCCAGGAGGCGGCGGGGCGGCGAAGCGCCCGGGTCGCCGTAGGGAATGATCACGACCCGGATCTCGTCGTAGTGGGTGGGCCCCTTGGACGCGAAGCGCATCGCGGTCTCGGCCGCGCTCTCGTGCCTCAGGGCATGGGGGACGAACAGGGCGGTGGCCGCCAGGTGGATCGCGCACGCGGCGACGAACGCGAACGCGTCCACGCGCGGATCGCTCTCCAGCCTCGATGTCGGCGTCCTGCTAGAAGCGCCCATGGGCGTCTTTCTGGCCGCGCGCCTGGTGGCGAGCGGACGGGCGCCCGGCCGGGAACGATCATACCACCGGCCGCCCGGGCCGGCGTGCGTCAAGCCCTTGTGCGGATCAGCCGGGCTTCGCCTGCGGGCGGATTGATTTCCGCAGCGAGCGGTATGGTAGCGTCGCTTCCAGCCATGACCGACGCTCAGGCAGCGACCGCGACACAGTCTAAGGCGCATCTCGCGCCCATCCTGTCAGCCGCCTGCGGAACCGGCGCCCTCGCCGAACCGGCTCGTGCCGCAAGGAGACCCCGATGACCCGCCCCGGCAATCATCCCAAGGACCCGGAAGCCGAGACCCGGCGCCTGCAGGAAGACGCCGACCGCGACCGCAACTGGAAGCGCTGGGGACCGTACCTCTCGGAGCGGCAGTGGGGCACGGTGCGCGAGGACTATTCCCCGGGGGGCACGGCCTGGGACTCGTTCCCGCACGATCATGCGCGCAGCCGGGCGTATCGCTGGGGTGAGGACGGACTGTTCGGTCTGACCGATCGCGAGGGCCGGCTGTGCTTCGGGATCGCGCTCTGGAACGGCCGGGACGCGATCCTCAAGGAGCGCCTGTTCGGGCTGACCGGCAGCGAGGGCAATCACGGCGAGGACGTCAAGGAGCAGTACTTCTATCTCGACTCGACGCCCACCCACTCGTACATGAAGGCGCTCTACAAGTACCCGCAGGCGGCCTACCCCTACACCGATCTGGTCGACACCAATCGCGCACGCGCCAAGGACGAGCGCGAGTACGAGTTGATGGACACCGGCGTGTTCGACGACGACCGCTACTTCGACGTGTTCGTCGAATACGCCAAGGACGCGCCGAACGACGTGCTGATCCAGGTCACGATCGAGAACCGCGGTCCCGAGGCCGCGAGCCTCGAGGTGCTGCCCACGCTGTGGTTCCGCAACACCTGGTCGTGGGGACGCGCGGGCGAGGGCTACACCGCGAGGCCGCGTCTCTGGGCCGATGCCGACGCGGCAGCGACGATCCAGGCCGAGCACGAATCCCTGGGCCGCTTCCGCCTGAGCGCCGACCTCGCCCCCGACGGCGCGGCGCCCGAGCTGCTGTTCACCGAGAACGAGACCAACATCCAGCGCCTCTACGGCGCCCCGAACGACACCCCTTTCGTGAAGGACGCATTCCACGACGTGGTCGTCCATGGCCGCGCGGACGCCGTCAATCCGCAGCGATTCGGTACCAAGGCATCTGCCCGCTACCGCCTCGAGGTTCCGGCGCGCGGCCATGCGGTGCTGCGCCTCAGGCTTCGCAACGAGGACCTCGCCGGGGCGCCGCCGTTCGGGGACGGGTTCGAGCGCGTCTTCGCCGACCGCCTCGCCGAGGCCGATGCGTTCTACGACGCGCGTCTCGAGCCGAACCTGACCGCCGAGGAGCGCAATGTGTCGCGCCAGGCGTACGCGGGGCTCCTGTGGTCGAAGCAGTTCTACCACTACAACCTCAAGCACTGGCTGGCGGGCGACCCCTCGCAACCGGCGCCACCGGCCGGGCGGGATCGCGGCCGTAATCACGAGTGGGGCCATCTCTACAATCGCGACGTCATCTCCATGCCCGACAAGTGGGAGTACCCCTGGTACGCGGCCTGGGATCTCGCGTTCCACATGATCCCGATGGCGCAGATCGACGGCACGTTCGCCAAGGAGCAGCTCGTGCTGCTCCTGCGCGAGTGGTACATGCACCCGAACGGGCAGATCCCCGCCTACGAATGGGCGTTCGGCGACGTCAACCCGCCGGTCCACGCGTGGGCGGTCTGGCGCGTCTACAAGATGACCGGCGCGCGCGGCGAGCGTGACCACCTGTTCCTCGCACGCTGCTTCCAGAAGCTGCTCCTGAACTTCACGTGGTGGGTCAACCGCAAGGATCTCGAGGGCAACAACGTCTTCGCCGGCGGCTTCCTGGGCCTCGACAACATCGGCGTGTTCGACCGCTCGGCGCCCCTGCCCACGGGCGGTCACCTCGAGCAGGCGGACGGCACGGCGTGGATGGCGTTCTACAGTGCGACCATGCTCTCGATGGCGCTCGAGCTGGCGCGCGAGGACCGGGCGTACGAGGACCTCGCCTCGAAGTTCTTCGAGCACTTCATCGCGATCGTCGACGCCATGAACACGCTCGGCGGCAGCGGCCTGTGGAACGAGGAGGACGGGTTCTATTACGACCAACTCCACGTCGACGGCGTGCGCGAGCCGCTCAAGGTGCGCTCGATGGTCGGCCTCCTGCCGCTCATCGCCTGCGAGATCCTCGAGCCCGACACGATCGACCGGCTGCCGGGGTTCAAGAAGCGACTGGAGTGGTTTCTCGAGAACCGCCAGGACCTGGCGCGCTACGTGTCCTACTACGAGTGCGTCGGCGATGAGGCCGGGCACCGCCTGCTCGCGGTCCCGTCGCGCGAGCGGCTCGAGCGCGTGCTGGCCTACATGCTCGACGAAGACGAGTTCCTGTCGCCCCACGGCCTGCGCTCGGTCTCGCGCGTTCACCGGGACCGGCCGTACGTGCTCGAGGCGGACGGCATGCAGCACCGCGTCGATTACGCGCCGGGCGAGGGCACGACCGGCCTGTTCGGCGGCAACTCGAACTGGCGCGGCCCGGTCTGGTTTCCGGTCAACTACCTGATCATCGAGGCGCTCGAGCGCTACCACCACTTCTACGGACCCTCGTTCACGATCGAGTGCCCGACCGGTTCGGGACTGCAGCGCACGCTCAAGGAGGTCGCCGCCGAACTATCGAGCCGCCTCGCCACACTGTTCCTCCCGGATGCGGCCGGCCATCGCCCCAGCCACGACCGGAATCCCCGCTTCGCGAGCGATCCCCACTGGAAGGACCTCGTCCTGTTCCACGAGTACTTCCACGGCGACAGCGGACGCGGCCTGGGCGCGAGCCACCAGACCGGCTGGACCGCTCTGGTCACGCGTGCACTGGAGGATCGGGCACGCATGCGGGTCCCGCGCGACGAGGCGGCGCACGTCCGCCTGGGGGTGGCGCCATGAGGCTCGAGCTGCCGCGCGGCGAGTGGCTCGAGCCCGATGGATTGGGCGGGTTCGCTTCGGGCACGGTGGCGCTCGCGCGCACGCGCCGCTACCACGCCCTGCTGCTCGCGGCGAAGGCCCCGCCGGCCGACCGGGTCGTGCTGGTCAACGGCCTCGACGCCGGGCTGACCACGCCGGCGGGCACTTTCGCGCTCTCGTCGCAGCGCTACGCTCCCTCGGTCACGCACCCCGACGGAGCCGACAGCATCACGGCGTTCACACGCGAACCGTGGCCGACCTGGACGTTCTCGCTGCCCGACGGCACCCGCGTCGTGCACGAGGTGTTTGTCCCGCCGGGCGCTCCGCGCATCGCGCTGTCGTGGCGACTCGAGGCCGACCCCGCCGCGGCGCCGAGCGCCGGGCTCGACGCCGCGACGCTCGAGGTGCGACCACTGCTCTCGGTACGCGATTTTCACGCGCTCGCGCACGAGAACGCCGCGTGCCGCATGGACGCCGAGCCGGTCGCCGGTGCGCGCGCGTCCGACGCCTGCGTGCGCTTCCGCCCGTACCGCGACCAGCCCGCGATCACGATGCTCGCCAATGCCGCGTTCGAGTCCGCGCCCGCGTGGTACCGGCAATTCGAGTACGACGAGGAGAAGGCCCGCGGCCTCGACGCGATCGAGGATCTCGCGGCGCCCGGCGTGTTCCGCTTTGATCTCGCGCGCGGGCCGGCCGTGCTCGTGCTCGCTGCGTTCGACGACACGTTGACCGCCACCGAGAAGAAGCGCGGCGCGGTTGCCACGCGCGAGGCGTGGGCCGCGAAGGAGACCGCGCGCCGGGGCGCCCTCGGGCCGCTCGAGCGCTCGGCCGACGCTTACCTGGTGCGGCGTGGCAAGGGCAAGACGATCATCGCCGGCTACCCCTGGTTCGGCGACTGGGGCCGCGACACGTTCATCGCGCTGCGCGGCCTGTGCCTCGCGACCGGGCGCATCGCGGACGCGCGCGCAATCCTCGTCGAGTGGGCGGGCGCGGTCTCCGAGGGCATGCTGCCGAACCGCTTCCCCGACGGCGGCGAGACCCCCGAATACAACGCGGTCGACGCCTCGCTCTGGTACGTGATCGCGGTCCACGAAACGCTCGCCGCCGCCCTCGCCACCGGCAGCCCCGTGCCCGCCGCCGAGCGCCGCCGGATGGAGGCGGCGGTCGATGCCATTCTCGCCAGTTACGCGAAGGGAACACGCTATGGCATTCATGCCAATGGAGATGGCCTGCTCTCCGCCGGCGAGCCCGGGGTCCAGCTGACATGGATGGACGCCCGTGTCGACGGTCGGGTGATCACGCCCCGCATCGGCAAGCCGGTCGAGATCCAGGCGCTTTGGCTCAACGCGCTCGGGCAGACCATGGCGCGCGATCCACGTTGGCGCGACCTGTACGAGCGGGGCCGCGCGAGCTTCGAACGCAAGTTCTGGTCCGACGAGTTGGGCTGGCTCTACGACGTGGTCGACGTTGACGGCGTGCTCGGCGCGAACGACGCCCGTCTGCGCCCGAACCAGGTGTTCGCGGTCGGCGGCCTACCCCTGCGCCTGCTCGAGGGCCCGCGCGCGCGCGCCGTGGTCGACGTGATCGAGGCGCGTTTGCTCACGCCGCGCGCCTTGCGCACGCTCGCCCCGGGCGAGCCCGGGTACGCGCCACACTACGAGGGCGGGCCCGCCGAGCGCGACGCCGAGTACCACCAGGGCACCGCGTGGCCATGGCTGATGGCCGCGTTCGTCGACGCGTGGCTCGCCACGCGCACGCCCGCCGCGAGCTCGACCGCGGCGCGGGTCGCGCGCGAGCGCTTCCTCGCGCCGCTGGTCGCGCATCTCGAGAGCGCCGGGCTCGGCCACGTCTCCGAGATCGAGGACGCCGAGCCGGACTTCACGCCGCGCGGTTGTCCGTTCCAGGCCTGGTCGGTGGGCGAGCTGATTCGCCTGACGCAACTCGTCGAGCGGGCCGATGCCCCGCACGAGGCCAAGGCGGCGCCGTGAACCCCGTGCCGCGCCGCGAGAACTTCGGCGAGGCTCGTCACCACGGCGGCGTCTCGCCGGCGTGGCCGATCTCAGGCGACGAGGCGCAACCGGTCCCCTGAAACCCAAGAACCCCGCCGGCCATGCTTCGGTCGGCGGGGTCCCTCGCAATTCGAGTGTTCGAGCATGCCCCGGGGCATTCCCGAGACGGCGCCCGGCTAGCGCGCGGCAAGCCGAATCAGCCGGAGGTCCCCCGAGCCGGTGTCGATCACGATTCGCCCGCGCCCGTCCCCGAGCGTCGCGTTGAGCGTGTCCTCGTTGCGGTCCACGATCCGGAGCGGGAAGTCGCAATCGATCCCGCCGCTGCCGGTCTCGAAGTGGAGCGCGGCGCCGAGCGTCGGCGGCGCCTGGATCGTGACGCTGCCCGAGCCGGTGTCGACGTAGAGCTCGTCCACATCGGCGATGAGCCCGACGTGCACGCCGCCGCTGCCGGTGTCGATGTGGAGGTTCGGGCACGAGATGCCCGACAGCGCGATGCGGCCGGAGCCGGTGTCCGCGGTGATGCGCGCCGCGCTCGCCGCGTCGACGGTGACGCTGCCCGACCCGGTGTCGAGCACGAGGGTCCCCGCGTTTAACCCGCTCGCGCGGATCAAACCCGATCCGCTGTCGAGGGTGATCTCGCCCCGGCTGTCGGCGACCGCGATGTTCCCCGAGCCGGTATCCACGAGCAGGCGCCCCGAGCTGCGGTTTGCGGAGACGTTCGCCGAGGAGGCGTCGAGCACGATGTCGCCGTCCACGTTCGTGGCGTTCATGGTTCCCACGCCGAGATGGATGCTGACGCGCTGGCCGCGCGGCACCGCGATCTTGAGGTCGCACCAGGCCTCCAGCCCGCCGCCCTTGCCGTCGACGCGAACCTGCCGGCCGAGCCATCCTCCGCGCTTCGGGTGATCGCCGAACGTGCCGTCGCGCGCGATCTTGAAACTCGAGCTCGAGCCTGCGCCCCAGCCCAATCCGCGCGAACTGAGATGATCGGAGGGATAGGTCACGACGAAGAAGGTGCCCTGGTCGGACCAGGTCCGGGTCCCCAGTTGCGCCGCATCCTGACCCCCAGGGGCCAGGTCCACGGTGACTGAAGACCCGGGACCCGGTCCGACCTCGACCCGGCCGACCAGGTTGTAGATGTGGACCTGTTCCCCGCTCATCGAGAAGTGCCCCGAGGCCGCGGCCTCGCCCGGCGTCGGGGGCTGGAACAGGAGCAGGCTCAGAAACGGCAGGACGGGAAGGACGGCAAGAGCGGGGCGCGGGCGGGACATGGCGGGAATCCTCCGGACCGGGGATGGGACATCGACGCTCGCCTTACGCGCGCGACATCCCGCGGGTTGCGGAGGGTGGGACAGGGAAACGACTCGAGGGGTTGGAATTCTCGTCCGTCGGCGGGGACGCCCCCTACCGCACCACCATCAGGCTCTGCGCGAACGGCCACTCCCGATCGATCCACTGCGCCTCGCACGCGTAGCCGGCGCGGGCGGCGAGCTCGCGGACCTCGTCCGCCGTGTACTTGTGCGAGCTCTCGGTCCAGATCGTTTCGCCCTCCTTGAAGCGCACCGACAGCCGCGCCTTGCGGACCTGCACGACCTGGTCTTCCATCGACTGGAGGTGCATCTCAACGCGCCGCTCGACCGAGTTCCACACGGCGCGATGGCGCCAACGCTTGAGATTGAACGTGGCGTCGAGTTCGCGGTTGATGCGGGCGAGGAGGTTCTTGTTGAACGCCGCTGTGACCCCCGCCTGGTCGTCGTAGGCGGCGACCAGCACCGGCTCGGGCTTGACGAGGTCGGTCGACAGCAGCAGGCGGTCGCCCGGCTCGAGCGCCTCGCGCACGCGGCGCAGGAACGCCTCCCCCGCCGGGCGGTCGAAGTTGCCGATGGTCGAGCCGAGGAACAGCACGAGCAGGCGCTGCCCGGGCTCCCGCAGCTTCGCGACCGCGGCCAGGCCGTCGAGGTACTCGGCCTCGAAGCCGACGATGCTCACGCGGTCGATCAGCCCGAGTTCGCGCTCGGACTGGGCAAGCGCCGCGCCCGAGATGTCGATCGGGTGATAGAGGACGGGCTGCCGGAGTGCGAGCGCCTCGAGCACGAAGCGCGTCTTCTTGCCGCTGCCCGAGCCCAGCTCGGCCGCGATCGCTTCGGCCGGCAGGCGCGCGACGATCTCGTCCGCGCTCTCGCGCAGGAGGCGCGCATCGGCGCGCGTGAGCCCGTACTCCGGCAGCACGCAGATCGCCTCAAACAGTGCCGAGCCGACGTCATCGTAGAAGTATTTCGACGGCAGTTCCTTCTGAGCGGGTCGGGCCAGCCCCCCGCGCACGTCTCTCGCGAAATCGGACAGCGCCCCGAGTTCCAGCAGCGTGTGGACCATGTCGGCCTCCGTCGTTTCAGGCGTGGTCGACGCAGCGGAACGCCGCGAAGACGTACGGGTAGTGAGGCTGGAACCAGTTGCGGAACGAGCGCCGGAGGAAGACCCGGTCGGTCTGCGCCGACGCGCCGTGGATCACGTAGTGCTTGCCGTCGAAGAACGGCTCGGAGTAGCCCGGGTACAATTCGTCGCGCACGAATCCCGGCAGCCCGGCGAAGGGCGTGGTCGTCCACTCCCAGCCGTTGCCCGCCAGGTCGGCGACGCCGAACGCGCTGTCGCCTTCGGGGTACCCGCCGACCGGCGCCGGGTCCCAGCGCTCGAAGTCGAAGTTGCCGTGCTGCGCCGCTTCCGGCGGCGCATCGCCCCACGCGTAGCGGCGCTCGCCGCCCGTGCGCGCGCCGTACGTCGCGCGCTGAAGCTCCGCCTCGGTCGGGAGCCGGCGCCCCTTCCAGCGCGCGAACGCGCGGGCTTCGGCGAGGCTCACCTGCACCGGCCAGTCGAGCGGCAGCGGAAGCTCGACGAAGGTCGCCCGCTGCCACCAGCCGTCGGCGCGCTTGCGCCACATCACTGGGTGCGTGACCCCGTGCGCATTCTTCCACGCGAGGTCCTCGGGACTCCAGATGTGCGGATCGTCGTAACCACCAGCGCGCACGAACGCCAGGAACTCGCGATTGGTCACGTTGCGCGCATCCATCCGGAACGCCGGGACATTGACCACGTGCTCGCCCAACTCGTTGTCCCAGCCGAAGCCGGCACCCTCGCGCGGCATGCCGAGCGTCGCCCGTCCCGCGGGGATCCCGATGCGCCGCACCGCTCCAGGCCCGCCCGTGCGGCCATAGCCCGGCTCGAGCGGCCCGGGCTGCTGCTCCGGGCGCACGCGCGCTGCGGGCACGAAACACTCGATCGGCAGGTGCGGCAGCATGTAGGCGAGCGTCTCGGCGTGCATCAGCCGATGCTCGATCGCGATCTGGTAGGGCCGGTCGTCCGCCGCGGGATCCGCCTGCGCGAGGCAATCGTCTACGCGCGCGCGGATCTCATCACGATAGCCGCGCACGAGCGCGAGCGCCGGCCAGTCGGCGGGCACATCGGACGGCAACGCGCCGTCAACCGGATCGATCCCGAACGCGAACAGGCGGTCGAACTCGGGATGGAACGAGGGCAGCCCGGTAACCTGGCGGCCGACCAGGTTCCAGTCGAAGGCTTCGAGGTGTCCGAGATAGAAGACGAGGCGGTGACGCTCCGGAATCGCGCGCTCGTAGAGCGCCGACTCGGCAATGAGCCCGAAGAAGCGGTCGGTCCGCGCGCGCGCCTCGGCGAGGCGATGCGCGAGTTCGGAGCGGATTGAAACGGCAGTTCCGGGCATGGCTCCTCCCTGGGTCGCAATGGGTCCGACCACTCCCGCAATGCAGGTCGGGGCAATCGGGTTCCCGGAAGGCGTCGGTCTCCGCAGCCGACGTCCTAGCCTAGGCTGGGATCCACTCCGTCGTGCCCTGAAAATTGGGTCTGCCCTCATTTCAGTAGCTCGGGTACGATCCGGCCGCGGTCGGTTTGTTGCAAACAAAGAACTTACGTCGCCAACTCTCCCTGCCAAGACCGGCTTCGGGCGCCGTACCCAATCTTCGAGGCACCATGATCGAACTCCACGGGGTGATGAGGTCGTTCGGGGGGCAGGCCGCACTCGGCCCGATCGATCTCCTCGTCCCCGCGCAGCGCACGCTCGCCCTCCTCGGCCCGAGCGGTTGCGGCAAGTCCACGCTGCTCCGCCTCGTCGTCGGCCTGCTCACTCCCGACGCCGGCACGATCCGCGCCTTCGGCACGCCCGTCACCCCGGACACGCGCGACGCGCTTCGCCTGCGCATGGGCTACGTGATCCAGGAGGGCGCGCTCTTCCCCCACCTCACGGCGGCGGAGAACGTGGCGCTCCCGGCCCGCGATCAGGGCTGGGCCAAGGACCGCATCGCGGCCCGGCTCGAGGAACTGGCGCGACTCGCCCACCTTCCCGCGGACCTGCTCCCGCGCTATCCGGCCCAGCTCTCGGGCGGGCAGCGCCAGCGCGTGGCGCTCATGCGCGCGCTCGTGCTCGATCCCGAGGTGCTGCTGTTGGATGAGCCCCTGGGCGCGCTTGATCCCATGATTCGTGCGAGCCTGCAGGAAGAGTTGGCCGGGCTGTTTCGGCAGCTTCACAAGACCGTGCTGTTCGTCACGCACGACCTGGCCGAGGCCGCGTTCCTCGCCGATGAGATCGTGCTCCTGCGCGCGGGCCGGATCGTGCAGCGCGGCACGGCGCGCGATTTGGCCGAGCGCCCGGCCGAGCCCTTCGTCAGCGAGTTTGTGCGTGCGCAGCGGCACGATACGTTCGAGGGGAGCCGCCCGTGAAGCCGGCGCTGGCGATCGCACTGCTCCTGCTCGGAGTCGCAATCTCTTCCACTAGTTACGGGCGGGAGCCCCGGGCAGTGACCGTCGGCAGCAAGGCCTTCCCGGAATCCTGGATCCTGGGCGAGGCGCTCACCACGCTGGCGCGCCGGGCGGGCGCGGCCGAGGCTGCGCATCGCTCGAACCTGGGCGGCACGGAGATCGTCTACCAGGCGTTGCGCTCGGGCGCGATCGACGCCTACCCCGAGTACACGGGAACGATCGCCGAGGT
>JBDTYW010000005.1:0-20172 GCA_040005445.1 Candidatus Eiseniibacteriota bacterium | reverse complement strand
TCCCGGCGGGAGAATCCCACCTTTTCGAGGTGTCCTTCAAGACGGGGGAAGGTCAATCTTCGTCCTCGCCGGAATGCACCATGTGAACGTAGCCGGGGAGCTCTGTGGAGAGATCCCTCAGGTGGCCGGCGCGAATCGTGAGCCGTGAGTCATCGTCTGACTGGGAAAAGGTCGCGTAGAGCGTCGCGAACCCCAGAAGCGAGCTGCAAGCGGGGACGAGGAGAAGGAAGCCGATCTGCTTGGCGAGGCTGAATCGCAGCATCGTCAGGACTTTCTGTCGGCCGATGAGCTTGCCGAACACGCTCTTGCAGTCTACGCCGACGAAGATCGCCCGAAGCTGCACGAAGTCTGGTTGCGAGCTTGCCGGCCCGTTAAGGGCGTTATCGGCAGGCTCGCCTGCGGCCATTAGCTCGAGCGATCCCGGCGAATCGAGAGCAATTTGCACTGCGCCGACTGGGCCCTTGGACGCGATGGGGCGCGTGCTTACCTGAAGAGGGGTCTCCTCGGCCCTCGGCGCCGGGGACTGCTGGGCTTTCGGCTCATCGCTCGGGGGAACGTGCAGATATCTGAGGAACGGTCGAGGAGGAGAGAACTCATGTCGGAGAAGGAATCGTCTATCGGTGAGCTTGCCCCGATTCCGTAGCCGGTTTGTTTGCCCTGCATGCCCGGCGACTTCGGCATTGGGGCCAGTTCGCCACATTCGCCCCCGGGGTGTACACTCGATTCAACCCGCGCAGGGATGCGTGGCGGGGTATCCGGCAATCGGCCCCCACGACACGTATCCGCCCACAGCGAGGCCACTCATCATGCGGCACAATCTTTCGATCCTACTTCTGACCGTCGCGATCGCATCCGCCGTCCTGGTGGGATGCTCAAGCAGTCCCTCCGGTCCCGGCTTTGGAACCATGAACGTGCGCATGACCGATGCCCCCGGCGCGTTCGACCACGTCAATCTCGTCGTCACGCAGGTCTCGGCCCACCTCGCCGGCGCCGCGGCGGCGGACTCGGATTCTGCAGGCTCGAACAGCGGCTGGATTACGCTGAGCAGCGAGGCGGTGACCTACGATCTCCTGACGCTCCAAAACGGCGTGTTCGTCACGATCGGGACCGGCCGCATTCCCGCCGGCCACTACACGCAGATCCGTCTCAAGCTCGGCGCCGGCTCCACGGTCGTCGTGGACGGAGTCACGTACCCCTTGACCGTTCCGAGTGGTCTCCAGACCGGGCTCAAGCTTGTCGGCTCGTTCGACGTGCCCGCCAACGGATTGCTGGACGTGGCGCTCGACTTCGATGCCGCGCGCTCCGTGATCCAGAACGGTGCGGGGCTGTACCACCTCAAGCCGACGGTCCGGGTCATGCCCTTCAGCACGGCCGGGGCGATCACAGGACAGGTTGCGCCCGCAGATGTAGCGACGACGATCTTCGCCGTCCAGGCGAGCGACACTCTGGGCAGCGCGTTGGCCGCGGCGGATGGCAAGTTCACGGTGAGCGTTCTCGCCCCGGGTAGCTACGCCTTGGCGTTCCACCCGGCGAGCGGTTTTCGGGACACAACCTTGGCCAGCGTCGTCGTGGCCTCGCAGGTGACGACGAACGTGGGTACGGTGCAGCTCACCCCTCAGTAGGCGACGGCGCACGCGGCCCCGGCGTGAGAGTGTCGGGGCCGTCTTCCTCTTCCTCGCCAGGGCGATGCACTGAACGCAACGACCTCGGGCACGAGCCCTGGCACCTCAACCCCCGCACCCCCTCGCGCAGATCCTCGTCACTCGCATGCGTATACACGACGGTCGTCAGCGGGCTCGCGTGCCGGGCGAACCGCTGTGCCAGGAACTGGTCCTTCGAGGCTCGATAGCCGTTCGTGATCGCCGGCGCCGTGGAGAGTAGGCAGGCGCTACTTGTCTCGCTCCCAAACAACCGGGATCGTGCGGTAGGAGAAGTCGGAGATCAGAATCGCGACCTGAGTCTCTGCTGCGTCGAACGGATTGCCTCGGAACGCGAGATGAGCTTTCCTCGATTTCGTAGCCGGTTTGTTTGCCCTGCCTGCCCGGCGACTTCGGCATTGGGCCCGGTTCGCACACTGACCAATGCGCCGAGCCAATTGTGGCTGTGTGCGGTCTGAGCCTCCCTTGCCTGCGGGCGGGGGAGGCTTTTGAGTTAGGGGGGTGCTGCCGATCCGTGGGGTTCGCCTTATCGAGTTCGAGGACCGCCGACAATTCAGGCAGCCTGGGCGAAGCGTCTACGAAGCCGGAGAAGTTGCAATTCCGCGCCACGAATGACAGCGCCATCACCGCTCCTCCCGCCTCGCGCTCGCCCCGTGGAACGTGCAGGTAGACGGCGTTGTGTTTCGAGCGCCGCGACATCTAGTTGCCTTCGCGCACCTGCACCCCTATACTCCTATGCTCAATCTCTACTGGATCTTCATGCTGTTCGAGGTGCCGCCGCTGCCTCGAGCCGGCTTCGCTCCTCCCGCCGCGCGGCGGGCGCCCGCATCTCCCTCGTGCCATCCCTTCAGGAGTCACCATGGCCGTCCTCACCGGGTTGGCACCGTCCTCCGATCGTCTCGCCTTCACCGCTTCGTCCGCCATGTCGCCGCGGCGCGCCATCCAACCGAAAGTCAGGGTGGCCTTGCGGGTCGGTTCCGGGCTGTTCGCGTTGGCCACCTTGGCGTGGAGTGTCGCGCCTGCAGCCGCGCAAAACACGCTGCTGCACGGCGCGGTTGGAACCACTTACGTGACTACGATGCAGCAGTCGTGGTCCAACGTGCCAATCGCGAGCCTGCAAGACATGAAGGCGCATGACGCGGTCGGGAACGATGGGATCGCGAACGGTAGCCTTTCGATCCCTAACGGGCGCATGAAGCTCTCGACGCACGCCTGTTCCGGTGGTGGACCTGGTTTCGGCGGCCAGGCCAACGGGTCGGCAGATGCCTCGATCACTCTGGATTATGTGATCAGCTCGGCCACGCTTCCGGCGGGCGCGCCGGTCTCGGTCGAGGTCAACTGGGCCCTCACCTCACGCGTAGTGGCGGTCGGGATGGACATGGTGGGCTCCAATACGAATGCCACGTCCTCGGCAGCGATGCATCTCGCTCTCGCACCCAACTATAATGTGCTCGTGAATCGTTCCGGTGGCGTGTCGCGCGTAACGAACACTTCGGGAAATCAGAAGATCATCTCGGGCAACACGAACGCGGAATCCGACACCGCCCACTATACGTTCCCGATGCAAGTCGGACAGATCATCCGGGTGACCATCGATTGCACCGTGGGCGAAAACTCGAGTTCCGAGTCCGGCACGACCGATGCCGACGCGCAATTGTCCGCGGTCTGGGGGCTCACTTCGCTGGACCCTGCAGCCACGGTGGTGCTGGTGAGTGACTTGAACCAGCCCGCGCCGCCGGCCGAACTCGCGATTCCCGACTCGGCGCTGGCGGGCCTGCCGCCGAGGCCCGCCTACCTGCTGCCGTGTTTCCAGTTCGCTTCGCAGCCGGCCAGCGTCTCCACCTGTGGTCCCGACAGTGCTTCCTTCACCGTGGGTGCCCAGGGCTTTGGCCCCTTTTCGTATCAGTGGCGCAAGAATGGTGTGCCGATCGATCTGCAGACGAATCCCACCTCTCAAAGCAGCACGCTGTTCATCCCGAACGTCGTGGCGGGCGACGCGGGCACCTACGACGTCGTGGTTTACAATGCTTGTGGCAACCTGGTCAGCGACCCCGCATCGCTCGAAGAGTGCACTGTGTCCGCCCCCGGAACGACGCCACCGAACGCCACCCGGTTGAATCCAGCGCGTCCCGCGCCGTTCCGGGCGAGCACGACGCTGAGCTTTGAGCTCGCCAGGGCCGGCGCCGTGAAGCTCGATCTTTTCGATCTGCGTGGTGCTCACATCCGTACGCTGGCTAGCGGTTGGTACGCTGCTGGTCACAGCGAGGTTGTCTGGCGTGGCGACGACGAGTCCGGCCGCCAGATGCCTGCAGGCGTCTACCTTGCTCGCTTTCAAGCCGGAGGATTCAGCGGCACGCAGCGACTCGTGCGGGTGCATTACTGACCCCTGCAGATGAGCCGCGAGGCGACCCCACGGCACGACCAGCGGCCGCTGCGGGTATCGGCGCGGATCCGCCAGTGTTTCGTGCCAGCCTGAATGGCACACCCTCAAGCCCGAAAGTAGGGGCGCTTTTGGGGTAGCGTATGCTGCCGAAAGGAGCGTCCGACGGCCGAGCAGAGTGAGCCCGTGCCTGCGCACGTCGAATGGGCTGGAGCGGCTGAACCGGGAGATCGAGCGCCGGGCGCGGGTCGCCACCTTGTTCCCGAACGAGGCGCCGCAGTTGCGCCTGGTGACCGCGATCCTGGCCGATATGAGCGAAGAGTGTGAAACGGATCGGACCCGCATCAGCGGGGAGAGTGGCACTTCCGGATCCCGACCCCTTGTTGCCGTCCCCTCTGTCACCGAACCCGCACAAACCTCTGCAAGCCCTCCACCCGCCCATCCACGATCAGTCGCGCGAAGTAGATCCCGGCCGCGATCCCGGCATTACCCGCGGGATCGAACGCCACGCGGTGCCGCCCGGCGCCAAGCGACCAGGAGGTCGGCGGTGAAACCACGCGGCCCCGCACGTCCGCCACCAGGAGTGAGACCCTGGCTGCCTGCGGCAGGCCGACCACGAACGCCAGCTCGCCGTGCGACGGGTTCGGGCTCGGAGCTCCGAACTCGATCGCGGACGGCGGCGCAAGCACGCCTCCGGGGGGATCCACCGAGGTCGTCGTCGGCGCCCTGAACGTCCAGAAGCCATGCGCGGCGGCGTACGCCAGTGAAGCGCTTGCTCCTACCACGGGCTGCCCCACGGTGCCTCGCAACAGGCGGCCGCTACCGGTCGCCGTCGTTGCGCCGCTGCTGATCACGGAGCGCGGGATCGCTGCGCCCGGGGCCTCGGTGGGTAGGGCGCTGCTCAGTGTCACGCTGACAGCGAGCCCAGCCAGGATTCGAAGCAGGGCGCTCATCGTGCTGACGCTTCCGGCGACGGGTGCGACGCTGTCGGCAAGCCCCCGGGCGCCGTGACGACCGTACCGTAGCTCGTGGGGTAGTAGGTCGCGAGGAGCGAGAGGAACGTGATCGACTCCTGCGTCGGGCTGTAGGCGCCGTAGCGGGCGCTGCAGAACGAGTACTTGTGCGCGCCGGCGGTGACGGGGAACACGCGCTGGATTCCGAACGACCAGTCCCAGTAGCCGTTGTTCGGCGCGAACTGGAATCCGATCCACTGGTAGTAGCCGTACTCCGCGGGGACGGTGGTCGTGGCATTGGCGGTGGTCTCGGAGATCTGGATGATCCCGTATTGTGACGTCCCCGCCGTGACCAGGGTCATCGTGAGGTAACCTGTCGCCGACAAGACAACGTAGCCATCGGCCGGCGCGGTGAAGTCGAGCGTCTGGTCCTTGAACAGGTTGATCGGGTTACCGAAGTTGCCGTTGCCGATCACCGAGTACGACCCGGCGTACAACAAGTGGGCGATGCCGGGCAGCGGTGTCCGCGTGGCCATCGCGTAGGGAACCGAGGTCAGGGGCGAACGCGGCGTCATCTCGGGATCGGCAGCGACCGCGACGCCGAGCCAGTACTGCCGGTCGAACGGCACCGCGAGCGGCGTCGTGGAGCCGAGCACGATCGAGAATAGCCCGCCCGTCACCGTCACGTTGGCCTGGGTCTCGGTCCACAGCAGGGCGCCACCCGTGACCGCGTCGTACAGCCTGAACGTCAGGGCGTACGCGCCGTCCGGGACGTCGATCCCGACTCCGTCGGTGAGGCGTCCCTGGTAGCTCATGGTGCTGGGCACCGCGGCCTGCGCGGCGGGGGCAAAGAGCAGCGGCGCGAAGAACCACAGGGCGAGGAGAAGGGTGGCGCGTCGGAAGCGGATCATTCGGGGTTCTCCTCCAAGATACGGCCCCCGGATGACACAAAGGGAGCCACCTGAGTCGCACTCCCGGCCGAAGATCGGCCGGAGCGAAGACCCCGATATGGGAATGGAATGGGCACGGGGACTACAAGTTTAGGCTCGGCAACTGCGGGGGTCAATGACTGAGCTTCACGGGGGCGATCCTGGACCGACGCCAAGTGCGCCCACTGGTCGACTCGGGTCAGGGTGGCGGGGGAGAGCTTGCTCAGGGACGCATCCCGGGCAAATGGAAGTCCACAATTCTCATGCCTTACAATCAGCCTCACCGGCAGCAACTGTCTCGCGCGTGCGCGGGGGATCAAGCGTGGGAATTGATCGGGGACGTGGATCGCCACACAAGCCACCAGCGTCGCACGGCGAGGACCGACCATATCGCTTCGACCTGCCCGAACGGCCACCCCCTCTGGAGAAATCCGTACGCCGACGCCAGGAGACAGGCGCCTGCAAACGCGAGAATGAACCGCGAGCCGCGAGCTTCCAACGCATGGCAGCGGAGCATCGCGGTCACTGCGAAGAGGCCGAAAATGTCCAGAGGGTGCACGAGCGCGACTCCTTGTCCCGCCGCTCGTTGCACTCGAACACCGTCCGCATGCCGCGCTCTCGGCTTTCCGGGGGGATTTGCTCGGTCGGATTTTGACCCCATCCTCACGAGGAATGAGGCCTTCCGCAAGCCCGGGGAGCTTCAGCCGTCGTGACATGTCATCGTATCATCGAAGCAGAAAGGGCCGACCCCGCGAGGGGCCGGCCTTCTTGCTTGGGGTCTGCGAGGCAAGCTGGTACCGCGGGGACAGCCTCTGTGGACCCGAGGACGGGGACCATCGCTCGCTAGTGAACCTCGATCTCCCCGCAGCCGAGACGCGCGCCGGCATTGCCCGCGGGCTGCCCGCCGTCGTCTGGGTTGGCGTGCACGATCACCGCCTTGCCGAGCACGGGATTCGTACCGCCGCTGAGCGAGATGTTCTTCACCGTGATCTCATAATGCGCATGGCCGGCGGCGTCCGCGGTCAGGTTCCCGAGGTCTCCCGCATGGCGAGCTTCGGCGGGCGGCAGCCCGTGCGGATTGTGCTGCGGGTTGTAGTGCCCGCCCGCGCTCATCGCGTCCGGCGCGGTGCAGTCGCCGGTCTCGTGCACGTGGATCGCTTGCCGGGCGTTCGGAGTCAGGCCGTCGAGGTCGGCAACCACTTTCACGCTGCCGTCCTTCTGCGCGGCAAACCGGACCCAGCCGTGGACGGTGTTGCCCTTGGTCGGCTCGATCTTTGCCTCCAGCAAGTCCATTGCCTTCTCGGTTGAAGAATTCATTTCGGGCGAATGTGAGCATCCGGCCCCGACGAGTGCAATCAGGAGCGCGGCGGTGGCGAGACTCCGGGGACGTCCCTGGTTCATCGTGGATCTCCTTGGCTGTGTCGCCGGGGGGTCGTCGACCGCCCCAGCATGCGCGCTGACTTGGTTCGAGGCAACACTCTCAATCAAACGTCGCTTAACGAACCATGAATGGCGCGCAAGCGCAGTTCGTCGCGTATGTCCAATGTCAGCCGAGCGGGCCCCAAATACAATATTGAACCGCGGCCCGGCCTCCCGGAGGTGCGATGCCTCGAGTTGAGCTTGTGAGTTGCGTGTTGGTGGTGCGGCTTGATCGTTCAAGTCAGCCCATAGGGTCAGTTGTGAGGAGCCCTTTCATCGATCTGCAAGCTCTGAGCGATGTGGTTGAAAGTCGGATCCAACGCGGCGAACTCATCGCCGGGCGCAATGAACAGAAGGTAGACGATGTGGTCATCGGCGAGCTCGCGGGTGAGGACTGTCACTTGCTCGGTCCGCCCGGTCGTACCGGACTGCCCCGTGAGCCGCACGGAAAGCGAGGGCCGCCCGGAGAGCGTCGTGCGCTGCTCGGAGCCCGCCACCCGATGGAGTTGCGGATTTGATTGTTCGACCTGTTGCACGAGATCGCTGGTCGCCAGTTCGAGCGGCGAGACGCCAAAGCTCGACGTCCGGGGATCGGGGGCGCTGCCGGCGATGGTGCCGTCGAACGGCACGTAGTGGCTGAGGATCACGCCGCACGCGATGCTGTTCCGTCCGCCCGCGTCGGAGACCAGGCCACGACGCGGCAGGAGCGTGATGCCGTAGCCTCCGGTCGCGGTGCTGATCGTCCAGTTGTCCGGCCGATCGACGCGAAAGTGACCCTGCGCCTGGCGAAACGAGACATAGCGGGTCGAGGGGGCCTCGATCGAGAGCCCCGCGCCGTTCGCGGTCGCCCCGTCGGCGGGCGTCTGCGGATTCGCCGCGACCTGGGCCGAGGTCCGTGCGGCGGGAAAGCCGCGCAAGCGGCCCTGGACCGATGCCAGACCACCAATCGGAGCCCTCTGGGTGACGGCGCCGAGGAGCTTCGCCTCTTGCGCCACGCGCGCTTCGCGATCGATGGGCGCCGGGTGATCGCTCATGAACACCGCGACCTTGCCGGGATCGGAGCCCGCCTTTTGCCGGAGCAACTCGAAGAAGTGCGCCATCTCCATGGGATCGTAGCCGGCGCGATCCATGATCTGCGCGCCCGCGATGTCCGCCTGGCTCTCGACCGAACGCGAGAACTTGAGGAACAGGGCGTTCATCCCGAATCCGCCGACCGCCTTCACCAGGCCGCCTGTGGAAGTCCCCGACTTGCCGCCCAGCAAGCCGCCGAGCACGCCAAGCCCGGCGTTCGCCAGGTAGGCCTTCGAGGCCTGGTTGGTCGGATGGCGGAGCGCGACGTGCGTGATCTCGTGCGCCATGACGCCGGCGAGTTCGCCCTCGGTCCGCACCTGTTCGAGCAACCCGCGATTCACATAGACGAAGCCGCCCGGAAGCGCGAACGCATTGATGTCCGAGAGATTCGCGACCTTGAACTGGTAACTGAACTTCGGCCCCGGCGCCTGGGCGGCCAGGCGCGCGCCCAGCGCGGAGACATACCGCTGCGTTGCGCCATCGTTCATCATCGGGAGTTGCCGCTCCACCTGGGAGGCCGACTGCCTGCCAATCTGGACATCCTGGGCGACGGTGAAGATATTGAATCCGGGCCGGACCACGGTCTGTGCACCGGCGGTCGCGCTTGCGAGCACCAGCGTCACCAGAGCGAGCCCGAGTTGGCGCATGGCGTGTCGAGTTCTCATCAGGGTCCTCATTTCGTGTCTCAGACTGGGGAAAGCGCCGGCTCCTCCGCGTCTCCGCCCGCCTTTGCGTCTGCCGGCAGGGGAGGCGTGGCGAAAGTCGGAGCATCGGGCGCAGATGCGACGGGAATGCTCAGGGCGATGCCATTGCCGACGATCATCCTCACGGCCGCCGGCAGAACGTCGATCTCGAACTCGTGCTGCGGGAGCGCGGTCTCCATATCCACATTGCTGGGCATGGCCTCGTCGGCGGAGATTCGAATCTTACGCGCGCGATAACTCTCGAGGGCGTCCGGCGTACCCGCCGTCGCGGCCTCGAAGTGAGCCAACAGCGCGATGTCGCCCATGCCGTCGTAGACATGAACGTCGAGGAGCCCGTCATCCATCAGGGCTCCCGGCGCAGCGAGCATGTTGTTGCCCATGAGCGGCGCATTCGACACCGTCGCGACGGGTGGAGGATTCGATCGTCCCGCCATCCAGGGTGATCTTCACCCGGCCGAGCTTTGCCTCGAAGAACTTGCGGAGGGCCTTCGGCACGATGGCCCAGCGCTTCATTTCGAAGGCCCGACCGCCCGAGGCCGTGATCGCGCTCAGGCCGATGCCGGCGCACTCGAGAAAGCACTCGGCATTCGGGTGCGCACTCGAGGTGACGCTGCCCAGGTCGATGTGCCGGGTCGTGCCCACTCCGATCAAGGCACAGGCCGCCTCGATCTCCAGGGGCACGCCGAGCGAGCGGGCGACATTGTTCATCGTGCCGATCGGCACGATGCCAATCACGGTGTCGCTCCCGATCAACGGGCTGGCGCCGCCGCCGATGGTGCCGTCGCCGGCCGCGACCACGACCAGGGGAATTTCGCGGCGCACGGCGCGCCGAGCGAGGGCGCGGGCGCGGGCCTCCTTGCCGCAAGTCCGGAACCCGATCTCGGCGTGGATGCCATGGGCGCGCAGGCTCTTGACGATTCGCTCCAGCCGGATTCAAAGTACGCGATACGACATGGCGCAAATCGCTGATAAGTTGATATGAGTGCAAGCAATCTATGCGCGCAACGCCGGACGGGCGCAATTGAGGCAATGCCGTAGGCCGCTGTCAGGAAGAACCCGAGTGCGGGGCGGTTGGGCCCGAATATAAGATGTCCTGCGCTCAACCGGCTCCTATGCGCGGGTGAGCAACAGTGAATGGACTTGGACCCGTGCGCGCGATGGGCCCAAGCTTTGCTTCCCTCCCGCGACAGGTCGTGGGATTGCGCGCGACTTACACTGCCACGAAGGAGGCCTCGAGTGCTCTACACCATCGCAGTCGTGCTGGTGATCCTCTGGCTGCTCGGCCTGCTGACGCACGTCATGGGCAGCCTGATTCACATCCTGCTGGTGATCGCCATCATCGCGGTCCTGCTCCGCGTGATCTCCGGCCGCCGGGCGCTCTAGCGAACCATTCGGCCACGGGGGATGACCCGCCGGGCCGGGCCCGGCGGGATCCTGCTACTTCTCCTGGCTCTCGGCCTTCGGGCCCTCGTGCTCGATCGAGAGCACCTTGCCGTTCATTGCATCAACGTGGACTTCCTCGATCCCGGACTTGCCTGGCACCTTGAAATCGAACGAGTAGATGAGGCGTCCGTGCTCGCGCTCGAGCTCCTGAGACTTGATCGTGCCGTGCGGAACCCTGGCCGACGCGATCGCTCGCGCCGACTGCGAACTCACCTTGGGCTTTGCACCGGAGGACTGCGCGGTGCCGGTAGCGAGCACGGCAAGGCCGGCGACGATGGTGAATGCAGTCCCGAGTTGGCGATTCATGGCGAACGCTCCTTCCAGAGCTGTGCTTGACGGGTTCACTTGGATGCTAGTGCTTCTTCGCCCCAACGATGTGCCGTTGCCGCAAAGTCCGGGAGGCGCAACCATTCACACTTGGTTAAGCCACCTTCGAGTCATGTCGCTTGCCGGGGACGGACCATGCGGGCATGGTCAGGGAGTCGACGACCTCTCGGCGACAGGCAAGGAGACCCATGCATTCCAACTCGCCCCAGCAGGCAACGGCCCCGATGAGCCGGCGGATGCTGAACAAGGTGCCGGAACTCAGCCTCTATTTCTGGATGATCAAGATCCTGTGCACGACCGTGGGCGAAACTTTCGCCGACTTCCTGAACGCCGACATGCACCTGGGCTTGACCAACACGACCTACCTGATGGGCGGCCTGCTGATCGCCGCGCTCTTCTTCCAGTTCAAGTTCATGCAGTACCGGGCGGGGATCTACTGGCTCGCCGTCGTTCTGCTGAGCGTCGTCGGCACGTTGATCACCGACAACCTGACGGATCACTTCGGCGTTTCGCTGGTCACGACGACGGTGGTGTTTGCGGCCATGCTGGCTGCGACCTTCATTGCGTGGTATGCAAAGGAGAGGACTCTTTCCGTCCACAAGATCAATACGACGCGCAGGGAAGCCTTCTACTGGACGGCGATTCTGTTCACCTTCGCCCTGGGCACGGCTGCCGGGGATCTCGTGGCGGAGCACTTGCAGGTGGGCTACCTGTGGTCGGCCGTCATGTTCGGCTCCCTGATTGCAGTCGTCACCGTGGCCCACTTGCGTTTCCGGCTGAACGGCATTCTTGCCTTCTGGATCGCCTACGTCCTGACCCGTCCGCTTGGCGCGTCGATCGGAGACTACCTGTCGCAGGCGCACGCCGACGGCGGCCTCAACCTGGGCACGGTCGTGACCAGCGCCGTGTTTCTCGGTACGATCCTGATCCTGGTGATCTACCTGGCCATCACGAAGCGGGACGTGTCTCGTGCGGAGCCGATTGCCGCTTAGGCTGCCGCGCTCCGCAGCCTGACCAGTGTCCCGAGCCCAATTGTGGCTGCGTGCGGTCCAAGCCTCCCTTGCCTGCGGGCGGGGGAGGTGGTGGCGTTTGGGGCGGCCGCGTGCTCAGACCGTCCACGGAATCGGGGCAAGCTCGCTGTCGAAAGAGTGGGCCAACGGCGGAGTCAATGGGAGTAAGGTTCTCGGGTGTTCCATGGACGGGATCGCTTGCGAACTCCCTTATCCGAGGCCTGCCCATGCCGCCCCAACTGCGCCGTTCCACCGCCGCACACTCCTTGCCGATCGCAATCGGTCTTGCCGTCTTGGTCGCTGCCCCCTCGGCCCTGACCTCACGCGTTGCGTCCGCGCACCCGATGTTCGCCGGCACGTTCTTGTCGTTCGAAGTCGGGAAGTCGCCCCGCTCGATTGCGGCGGGGGATCTCAATGCGGACGGCGTGGTGGACCTCGCGGTTGCGAATGGCTCGTCGAACAGCATCTCCGTGCTCCTCGGACGTGGGGACGGAACGTTCGGCGCCAGGGTCGACTTCGCAACGGGACTCATTCCCGTGTGTGTTCGCATCGCCGATCTCGACGGGGACGGCATCCCCGATCTCGTCGCCGCATGCAGCGGGTCGAGCGCCGTGTCGGTGCTCCTTGGCCACGGCGACGGGACGTTCGCAGCGAAGATGGACGTGGCCGCCGGGACCGGGCCTTCCTGCGTGACGGTTCTCGATCTCGACGGTGACGGCGTCCGCGACCTGGCGGTCTCCAATGCGGGCTCCCGCTCGGTCTCGATCCTCAAGGGCAATGGCAACGGCACATTCACCGCGCCGACGAATTACGCGACCCAGGGCACACCGTCCTGGGTGGCGCTCGGGGACCTGAACGGCGACGGCGCCCCCGACCTGGCCGCCTGCAATCGCGACTCGTGCACCGTATCCGTGCGCCTCGCCACGGGCGGTGGCGGATTCGGGGCACGGTCCGACTACCTGACCGGGCCGCTTCCCCAGTGCGTCGTGATCGCCGACCTCGACGGCGACGGCCGTCCCGATCTCGTGACTGCGAACCAGCAGTTCTTCAACGACTGCATGCCCGGAGACTCATGCCCGCCACCGCCCTCGCTCCTCCAGCCGAACTCCGTGTCGATCCTGCCGGGCTACGGCGACGGGAGCTTCGGTCCGAGCGCGGAGTACGGCGTGGGTCCGGGTCCCCTCACCGTGGACGTAGGCGATTTCGACGGCGACGGCAAGGCGGACCTGGCGACCGCCAACAATTTCGGGGGCTCGACCTCCGTGCTCCTGGGCCGGGGCGACGGCACGTTCGCGCCCCGGCTCGACGCGGCAGCGGGCGGCGACCCGCAGGCGGCGGTGATCGCGGATCTCGACGGGGATGGCCGGGCCGACCTGGCGGTGGCGAACTATGGTGGCGGCACGGCATCCGCCCTGCTGGGCAACGGCGACGGCACGTTCGGCACGCACGCGCGCTTCGCAACCGGAAGTCAACCGGTCCAGGTCGTGGCGGCGGACCTCGACGGTGACGGGAACCTCGACCTCGTGACCGCCAACCAGCAGGGGCGTTCGGTCTCGGTCCTGCTCGGATCCGGACAGGGTTCGTTCGCTGCGCACCAGGATTTCCTCACCGGGAACACGCCGCGCGGTCTCGCCGTAGGCGACCTGAGCGGCGACGGTGTTCCCGACCTCGTGACCGCGAACTCGTACGGGAACTCCGTCTCCGTCTTGCGCGGCCTGGGCGGCGGGTCGTTTGCACCGAAGATGGACTACCCGACGCTGGCGACGCCCGACGCGGTCGCGATCGGCGACCTGAACGGCGACGGCAAGCTCGACGTGGTGGCTGCCAACCTCGATTCGCACTCCGTCTCGTACCTCCCCGGCAACGGGGACGGAACCCTCGGCGCGAAGTCGGACCTGCTCACCGGCTACTTCCCGCGGGGCGTGGCCATCGGGGACCTGAACGGGGACGGCAAGGCCGACATTGCGGTCTCGTGCGGCGGCTCGAACTGCGTTTCCGTGCTGTTCGGGAATGGCAACGGGACGTTCGCCAGCCACCTCGATCTCCCGGTCCCGACCGACGGCTACAACGTCGTGATCGCCGACGTGAGTGGCGATGGCAAGCCGGACCTGGTCACCGTGTGCAAGAGCCCCAGGGTGGTCTCGCTCCTGCTCGGGAACGGGAGCGGGGGCTTCAGCACGACCACCAACCCCCCGACCGGAGCAAATCCGGACTACGTATCGGTGGCGGATCTCGACGGCGACGGCAAGCTCGATCTCGTGGTCGCCAACCAGTGGGCTGGCGCCCTGTCCGTGATGCTCGGGCAGGGCGGGGGAGCATTCGCGGCGCGCCAGGACTTCGGCGCGGGGGGCAATCCTCCGGGGCTCACGATCGGCGACTTCAATTCCGACGGGCGGCCCGATATCGCGGTTGCGAACGTGACCACCAGCCTGGTCTCCGTGCTCTTCAACCTGAACGGCGTCGTCGTGGCGGTGCCGCCCGTCGTCGTACGGCCGCAGGGAGTGCAGCTCCTCGCGCCTGCGCCCAATCCGACGTGGGGCGCGACGCGCATCTCATTCGAGCTCGCGCGCGGGGGCAAGGTGCGGCTCGAGGTGTTCGACCTGGCCGGGCGGCGGGTGCGGACGCTCGTCGCCGGGGAGCGGGCGGCGGGGCGCCATGAGGAGACCTGGCGGGGCGACGACGAAGCGGGGCGTGCGGCGGTGAGCGGCGTATACTTCCTGCGCCTGACCGCGAATGGCGCAAGCCAGGCGCGGCGGATCGTGATGCTGCGGTAGCCTCCACAGGGATCATGACGGGGGGCCTGAATACCGACCGCGTGCTCCAGTCGATGCGGAGGCCGGGGATCACCCGGCCTACTTCGACGCCCTCTTCGCGGGCCTGGCGACGGTCGCTTTCGAAGGGTTCGGAGCCGGCTTCGATGCCCGTCCGGACGTTTTGTTCAGGGCCGAGGCGGCGCGGATGAGCGCCTTGAAATCGTCCTTGTCGAACTTGTCGCCCTCGTGGAGGTCGATTGCGCGCCGCGTGTTGCCCTCCAGGCTGGAATTGAACAGATGTGAAGGGTCCTTCAGCGAGGCGCCCTTCGCGAATGTCAGCTTCACGATGCTCTTGTAGGTCTCGCCGGTGCAGATCAATCCATCGTGCGACCACACCGGAACGCCCCACTTCCACTCCTCGATCACTTCGGGGACCGCCTGCCGGATGAGGGCGCGGACCTGGGAGAGTGTCTTGCCCCTCCAGCCGCCCACCTCCTGGATCCTCGCGTCGATCAGGCGCGAGGGCGATTCACCCTTGGATGCTGCGCTCTTCTTCACGGGAGTCGCCTCCTTCGGGGCGTCGGGTTGCCAGCCGGGGAGATGCCGCCGAATGGCTCCGCGTATTCGGCGCTCAGAGCCTAGCCCCAGTCATCTTGCCGCGTGGAGCGTTGCTCCGTAGAGGTGCCAACGGAGTTGTTCGGGCGTGGCTCCCGGGACGTCGTTGACGCGGCGCAAATCGTACGTGCCCACGAACTCCTGGTCGGCGCCGGCAGTGGTCGTGGCGCGGACGCGCACCGGGACTGTCGCGAAGATCGACCCGGCCGCTCCCTCGAGAGTCACCGGGCCAGTGAACTCGACCTCCGTATGCGCCGTTTTGTGGAAGCCCGCGGCGAACCCATCGAAGGATTGCCTGCTCGCCTCGCCTTGCTGGCCCCACAGCGCGTACGCCTTTCGATAGTCGCCGGCGCCGATCGCCGCGTAATATCGGCGGAGGACGCCGCGCACCAGGGTCGAATCCGCGCCCGGCCCCGTGGGGGGCGTTCCCTCGTGGGCCTGGCATCCGGCCAGCAGGACCGCGACTGCGAGCGCGCCAAGGCACCGGCTCATCGTGCGCGCTTTCGATTCTTGAAGTACTCCAGTTCGCGCTCGTGCTTCTGCGCCGCGGCGCGCGTGCGAAATGTGCCGAGGAATCGGCGCATGCCGGTTTTCGGATTCTTGTTTTCGGAATACATACGGTATCTGGAATCCTTGAGCTTTCCGATCACGGGGCCTCCTCCTCGAGGGCCGACTCATTCTAGCGGATGAGGGCGAAAAAGGGTCCCGACTGGCGACCGGAGCGGTTGCACCCGCCGAACGGCGAGCCCGAGGGACGAGACTGCCGTACTCGGCCGGAGTGGATTGCCGAGGACGACGCCTGCCGATTGACACGGGCACGTATCGCAGCTAAGTTCCTACTTGCGGATTATCCGCAACTAGGAGGCGCCATGGGCGGTACCGAACATCCCGAGACCGGGCGCCGGCTCGAACACATGAGGGCGACCGCCCGGGCAGCGGGGATCAAGCTGACCCACCAGCGGCTCGAGATCTTCCGCGAACTCGCCGCGAGCGTGGCGCATCCCGACGTCGAGACGGTCTACTCCGCCGTGCAGGCCCGCGTGCCGACCGTGTCGCAGGACACCGTATACCGCACGCTTTGGCTGCTCCATGACCTCGGGCTGGCCACGACGCTCGGGCCTCAGCGGCATGGCGTGCGCTTCGACGCCAACGTCGACCCGCATCACCACTACGTCTGCGTGCGCTGTCGACTGGTCCGCGACTTCGACAGCGCCGAATTGAACGACCTCCGCCTCCCGAAGGCGGTGAAGCAGCTCGGCAGCATCGTCGATGCGCACGTCGAGGTGCGCGGCATCTGCGCGAAGTGCGCTGGGAAAAAGTCGTCCGCCGAAGGCAAGTCCAGGAAGACCCGAAAAGGAGCACGCCATGATTGAAGGGAACAAGCAGAGCGCCCAGGAAGCCGGGTCCGGCAAGTGCCCGGTGATGCACTCCGCCCCCTCGAACGCGACCGGCACGGGCCGCTCGAACCGGGAATGGTGGCCGAACCAGCTCAACCTCAAGATCCTGCACCAGCACTCGTCCCGCTCCAATCCGATGGGCCCGGACTTCAACTACGCGGAAGAGTTCAAGAAGCTCGACCTCAAGGCGATCAAGAAGGACCTCTACGCGCTGATGACCGATTCGCAGGACTGGTGGCCCGCCGATTACGGGCACTACGGCCCGTTCTTCATCCGCATGGCGTGGCACAGCGCGGGCACCTACCGCACGGGCGACGGCCGCGGAGGCGGCGGCTCCGGTTCGCAGCGCTTCGCGCCGCTCAACAGCTGGCCGGACAACGTCAACCTGGACAAGGCGCGCCGGCTGCTGTGGCCGATCAAGCAGAAGTACGGCAACAGCATCTCCTGGGCCGACCTGATGATCCTCACCGGCAATTGCGCGCTCGAGTCGATGGGCTTCAAGACCTTCGGCTTCGGCGGAGGGCGCGCGGACGTGTGGGAGCCCGAGGAGGACATCAACTGGGGCGTCGAGGACACGTGGCTGGGCGACGAGCGCTACTCGGGGGACCGCGAGCTGGAGAATCCGCTCGCCGCCGTCCAGATGGGCCTGATCTACGTGAACCCGGAGGGGCCCAACGGAAACGCCGATCCGGTCGCGTCCGGCCGGGACATTCGCGAGACCTTTGCGCGCATGGCCATGAATGACGAGGAGACGGTCGCGCTGATCGCCGGCGGGCACACGTTTGGCAAGACCCACGGCGCGGGCGGCACGGCGCTCGTCGGTCGCGAGCCCGAGGGCGCGGGCCTCGAGGAGCAGGGCCTAGGCTGGAGGAACGGGTTCGGCAGCGGCGTGGGCGTCCATGCGACGAGCAGCGGCCTCGAGGGCGCGTGGACCGCGACCCCGATCCAGTGGGACAGCAGCTACTTCGAGACCCTGTTCGGGTACGAATGGAAGCTTGTGAAGAGCCCCGCCGGCGCCCAGCAGTGGACCCCGACCGACCCCGCCGCGGCGACGCTCGTGCCGGATGCGCACGATCCGTCGAAGCGTCACGCGCCGATCATGTCGACCGCCGATCTCGCGTTGCGCATGGACCCGATCTACGAGCCGATCTCGCGCCGCTTCCACAAGCACCCCGAGCAGCTCGCCGACGCGTTCGCACGCGCCTGGTTCAAGCTGACGCACCGCGACATGGGGCCTCGCGTCCGTTACCTGGGTCCCGAGGTCCCGGCCGAAGAGTTGCTCTGGCAGGACCCGATCCCGGCCGTCGACCACAAGCCGATCGATGCGAAGGACATCGCCGCGCTCAAGGCCAAGATCCTCGCCTCGGGGCTGTCCGTCTCCGAGCTGGTGTCCACCGCCTGGGCGTCGGCGTCCACGTTCCGCGGCTCCGACATGCGCGGCGGCGCGAACGGGGCGCGCATCCGCCTCGCGCCGCAGAAGGACTGGGAGGCGAACCAGCCGGCCCAGCTCGCGAAGGTTCTCGCAGCCCTCGAGCTGATCCAGAAGGAGTTCAACACCGGGAGCAAGAAGGTCTCGCTCGCCGACCTGATCGTCCTCGGCGGCTCAGTCGCCGTCGAGCAGGCAGCGAAGACCGCCGGGCACGAGGTCGAGGTTCCGTTCACGCCGGGCCGCGGGGACGCGGCCCAGGAGCAGACCGATGTCGAGGCATTCTCGGTTCTCGAGCCGATCGCGGACGGTTTCCGCAACTACCAGAAGGCGGGGCTCACCGTTCCGACCGAGGCGATGCTGGTGGATCGGGCGCAGCTTCTGACCCTGACCGCGCCCGAGTTGACCGTGCTGATCGGCGGCCTGCGCGTGCTGAACGCGAACGTCGGCCAGGCGAAGCATGGCGTGCTCACGAAGCGCCCGGGGACGCTGACGAACGACTTCTTCATCCACCTGCTCGACATGGGCACGGCGTGGAAGGCGACGTCGGAGGCGGCGGACACGTTCGAGGGCCGCAGCCGCGCATCGGGCGAGGCGAGGTGGAGCGCCACGCGCGTCGATCTCGTGTTCGGGTCGAACTCGGAGTTACGCGCGCTCGCGGAGGTGTATGCGTGCGACGGCGCGGAGAAGAAGTTCGTGCGCGACTTCGTGGCGGCGTGGGCCAGGGTGATGGACCTCGACCGCTTCGACGTGGCCTGATCGCAGCACCATTGCAGCGGCGGTCCAAGCCTCCCTCGCCTTCGGGCGGGGGAGGTTCTACATGTGGAGTCGCACGGTCTGTCCCACCGCCAGTCGGCCGCAGCGAATGCCCACGCCATAGACCCCGGCGTAGTTGTCATTCATGCGAACGATCGCCTTCAGTACCTCCGGCGACGATCGCGCAGTGTCGGGATCGAGATTCACCATCGAACAGCGCACGTCCCGGGCCGTGACACTGACGCTCGGCGTGAGTTCCGCATCGCCGAACGAGAGGGTCCCTCCGACCCACCGGTCCTCCTGGAACGCTCCCGGGCGCGTCAAGCGCAGCAAGACGTTCGGGCGAAATCGACGGGCGTCCGGCGGAGTCCCAGCGGCCCGTTCGATCTCGCGAATGGTCTCGAGGGAGATCACGGAAACGCAGGCCTCATCGAAGATGCCGTGCTTCATCTCCATCATCTCGACGGGCGCTCCGTGAAGGAGCTCGATGACCTTCGCCAGTTCGTCTCCCAGGACGGCCAGCTCATCCCCCTCGGGCGTCCGCACATGCGTGGGAAGGCCCGCCCGGTCGTCGGGGTCGCGCCGGGTGGGATGGTAGCGAAGCAGGTCGGGAAGCCTGCCGGCGGTCAGCCACGGAAAGCCGCTGCGGTCCAGCGTCTTTCGAAATGCAAGGCGGCGATCCCCGTCGAGGCCGTGCTCGCCCAGCCGGGCCTCATCGAGGCGTTCGCCGGCCATGGACTTGACCGGATACCGGAAGATCGACTCGACGTGTCCGATCTCGATCGTCATGGGAGTCGATCCCCGAGAGTGAAGCGCTCACCATCGGCGGATGCTCGATGGCGCGTGTGCCGAGCCGCGGCACATAGTCCCATGTGAGGCTGCCGCCATCGACTCCGTTCTCGTTCCGCCCGGATCAGGGGAGCAGGACCAGGCTCCGTGCGAGCTCGATCCGTCTCGAACTTTCTTCCAACCGAAGGAAGTAGACGCCCGGCGCCACGTGACTTCCCGACAGCCCGTTTCCATCCCACCGAATCCGGTGTTGTCCGACCCCGAACCGCCCGCTCGCGATGCGAGCAACCTGCCTGCCGGACACGTTGAACAGCCCGACCGCCACCATGCCTTCGCTCGAGAGCGAGAGCTCGAAAGTCGCATCGGAGACCGACATTGGTTGGCGGGATCCGCGCAGGAAATCGCGCCCAGGCAAAGCAGGCTGCGGGGGGTCCTCCACGGAGACAAATTGGCCCGGCCGGATGATCGCCAGGCTCACGTTGTCGAAGTCCCCGGTGGCCACCTCAACTTCCTCCACCTGTGGCCGGGTCAAAGTCCTCCAC
>JBDTYW010000004.1:0-21409 GCA_040005445.1 Candidatus Eiseniibacteriota bacterium | reverse complement strand
CGGCAAGGACAAGCAGGACGTGCTGCGCGTGCTCGCCGGGATCAAGTTCTAGCCATGGCCTGGACGATCGCGAGCTGGAACGTCAACTCGCTGAAGGTGCGCCTGCCGCAACTGCTCGAGTGGCTGGCGCACCATCGTCCGGACGCGGTCGCGCTCCAGGAGACGAAGTCCGACGACCCGAAGTTCCCCGCGGCCGACCTGGTCGCCGCCGGCTACCAGGTCGTGTTCTCGGGGCAGAAGACCTACAACGGCGTCGCGATTCTCGCGCGCGCGTCGATCCTGGATCCGGCGGCGGGCCTTCCCGGGTTTCCCGACGAGCAGAAGCGTGTGCTGGCCGCCACCGTCGACGGCGTACGCGTGATCGACCTGTACGTGCCGAACGGCCAGTCCGTGGGGAGCGACAAGTACAAGTATAAGCTCGAGTGGCTGGGCGCGCTCCACGCCTGGCTGGCCGAGGAAATGCGGCGTCACGAGCAGCTCGTCGTGTTGGGGGACTTCAACATCGCGCCCGCGGACGAGGACGTGCACGATCCGGCGGAGTGGGAGGGGCAGGTGCTGTTCAGCGATCCCGAGCGCGCCGCGTTCCACGGGCTGGTCGGCCTCGGGTTCGTCGACACGTTTCGTCGCTTCGAGCAGGAGCCGCGGTCGTTCAGCTGGTGGGATTACCGGATGAATGCGTTCACGCGCAATCGCGGGCTGCGCATCGATCACATCCTCGCTTCGCCCGCGCTCGCGGCGCGCCTGAAGGCGGCCGCGATCGACGTCGAGCCGCGCCGGGCCGAGCGGCCATCCGACCACGCCCCGGTGCTCGCGACCTTCGATTAGGTCTGCTGGGAGGGTTCCCGGCGGGCTTCCCCCGTCATCGGAACGAACTGGACGGGAATCAGGTCGCGCGCCTCGAAATCGCGCTCCGTCCGCGTCCACAGCTGCAACATCTGCGAGCGCCGACCGACCGGCAGCACGAGTCGGCCGCCGACCTTGAGCTGGTCGAGGAGCGTGCGCGGGACGTGATCCGGGGCGGCCGCGACCACGATCGCGTCGAACGGCGCGGAGGCGGGCAGGCCGCCGTAGCCGTCGCCGTGGTGTACTGCGGCGTCGGTGTAGCCGAGGCGCGCGAGGCGCTCGGCGGCTTCGCGCGCGAGGTCGGCGTGGATCTCGACGGTGTCCACGTGCCCCGCGATCTCGGCCAGCACCGCGGCCTGGTAGCCCGAGCCGGTCCCGACCTCGAGCACGTGCTCGCCGCCCTCGAGCCGGATGGCCTCGGTCATGAGGGCCACGATGTAGGGCTGCGAGATCGTCTGGTCGCTGCCGATCGGCAGCGGCGCGTCGCGATGCGCGGACGTGACCATGTCGTCGGGCACGAACTCGTGACGCGGCACGGACCGCATCGCCGCGAGGACCAGGGGGTCCTTCACGCCGCGCGAGACGATCTGCTCCGCGACCATGCGCCGGCGTTCCTCGGCGAGGCGGTTGGCTTCGGTGCGAGACAAGAGTTCCAGGGGCACGAGATCCTTCCTTTGGCGCTGGGCAATGCCCGGGCGGCCCGCGGCCGGCCGGTCGACACCATTATGATGCATGCCCGGCCGAAACGCACCGAGCAGGTTTGCGTCGGGGCGGGGGGCCGGGTAGGATGGCGGCCGTCGTTCCCGGCTGAAGTCCCGCCCAGGAGGTTCCGATGGTTCGCACCCCGTCCCCCGTTTTCCCCGGCGCGTGGCCCCGGGCCGCCCGTTTCGTTCTCCTGGCCGTGATCGCCGCGTCCGCGTTCGGATGCTCCTCGGCCCGACCGGCGTTGCCCTCGAAGCCCCAGGATCGAGCGGTCATGCGCGAGCGCGGCGCCGCCATGATCGACTCGCTGGTGGCGGCCCACGGCGGGATGGAAAACTGGAACAAGGTCGTCGAGATGACGTTTCGCGGGACCGACGACTGGAAGGGCCCGTTCGATCGCCTGCTCAACCCGTGGCCGGTCGAGCGCGCCGCGGGGCAGAACAGCTTCCGTATGCACGAGAACTTGGGGCGCATCGCGATCGTGACCGACCGCGGGACGCTCGCGTATGGCGTCGGCAAGACCGGGCCGTGGGCGCTGCTGCGCGGCGAGCCCTCTCCCGACCCGAAGGACGAGCGCACGGCCAGCTATGTCGTGCCCTGGAACAGCTTCCTCGCGGGCCTGCCGTGGCGCTTCAAGGAGAAGGGCGCGGTCGCCCACTACCTCGGTCGCGCGCACCGGCGCTACCAGAACACGTCCCTCGAGTTCGACGAGGTGCTCGTCACCTATCCGCCGGAGTCCGACTACTGGCCCGATGACTGGTTCATCGTGCGCATGGATCCCGCCACCCACGAGATGCGCACGCTGACCTACACCACGGCGAACCGCGCGGGCGCCGCGTTCGAGACCACGTGCGAATTCTCGGACTACGTGACGGTCGAGGGGCTCAAGATTCCGACCCGGCGCGTGTGCATGGTGTCGTCGCCGGTCGACCGGGACCTCCACACCTGGCAGCTCGCGGATGTGCGTTTCAACCAGGTCTCGCCCGACGCCTATTTCGAGCGCCAGACCGCCGGGCGCCCGCTGCCCCAGTCGCCCGACAGCATGGCCGCGGCCGCGGTCGTCGATTCGCTCAAGGGCAGGGCGGTCGCCGCCGTGGACAGCGCGAAGGGCTCGGTGCGCGCCGCGACTCACTAAGGGGCTGCAAAATCATGGCAAAGCACAGCGTCGTGCGCGGGTGAGTCCGACTTCGGGCTTGTGCCCCGCGCCCGCCCGACGCAGCATGACGACATGGAACCCAATGGCAACCGCACCGCGCGACGATTCGCCGCCGTCCTCCTGGGCCTCGGCGTGGTCGCCGTCGCGGGCTTCGTCGTCCTCACGGCGTCATCGCAAAGATCCGAGCGGCGCGCACGGGGGGAGGCGGTCGTAGCGACCGCGCCCGTCGCCGCCTCCGACAGCCGCATCGTTCGCATCGATGTCGACGGCATGACCTGCGCCGGCTGCGCGAAGACCGTCGAGACGGAATTGCGCAAGGTCCCGGGCGTCACGGCGTGCCGCGTGGACGTCTCGGGGAGCGTGGCCGAGGTCAAACTCGCGATCAGCGACGTCTCCGACGAGGCGCTCGTGGCCGCGATCGAGGATGTCGGCTACAAGGCCCGGCTCGCGCCCCAGCCGCCGAGCGCCCCCTGATCGACCCCTCCTAGGGCAGCACGCTCTCGGCGCGCCCCCCGCCACGGTCGAGCACGATCGGCACCGATTGCGGGGCGGCGAACAGGCGCACCCGGTCCTCCGAGCCGGCCCGCTCGTAAGTCACCTCCATCCCATCGAGCTTGTAGGCCGGTCGCGCGTACGATCGCTCCATCGCATTTTGGAGCTGCATGGTGTCGTCCACCGGCAGGCCGTCGACCTCGCGAACGCGGTCGCCGGCGCGCACGCCCGCCGACTGCGCCGGGCTGCCCGAGGGAACCGCCAGCAGCTTCGTCGTGCCCGGTTCGAAGCGTTCGAGCCCGAACGTGAGTTCGCGCGTCGGCCGGGTTCCGAGCTGGAGGCCGGCCTCGCCGAGGATGCGCACAAAGGTGTCGACCGGGTCGTCGCTCAGCAGGGCCGCGGCATCGGCGCCGGCATCGGCTCCGAGCGCCCCCGGTTTCCAGCCCGGGCCGCGCAGGTGGGCGATCAGGAGTTCGCGCATGGGCGCATGGCGCGGATCCCGCGCGCTCGTCCGTAACAGCGCCTCGATCGAGGGGCGGCCCGAGAGCCGCGCGCGCCATTCCAGCGCCCAGGTCGCGATCGCCCCGCGCGCGTAGGACGCCGTGAACGCTTCCACGTCGCCGGCGTATGAGCGGCCCAGGTCCTCGATCGGCTCCTGCAGCCAGCGATTGCCCGTCAGCGTGGCCCACTGCTCGGCCAGTTCGTCCCCCGCGTGCGCCGCGTCGAGATAGCCGGCGCGCACGCGGGCGACCAGCCCGAAGTAGTCGGCCGCGCCTTCGACGAACCAGTGGTCCTCGGGCTTCGGGAACGCGAACGCGCCGCCCAGCCAGAAGTGCGCGAGCTCGTGCGCGGTCAGGCGCAGCAGGCCGGGGCTCGAGCCGATACCCTCGTCCCGCGAAAGCCGGAGGTCGATCGATCGCCCCGTGGCGTTGCCGGCGAAGCCGTGGCCCTCGTAGGGATAATCCACGACCACGGAATAGGGCAGTGTCGGGCGGTCGGGGCCGAACTGCTCCACGTGCGCCGTCAGCAGGCGCTGGACGACGTCGATCAACTCGCCCTCGCTCGCCCCGCCGATGCGTCGCCGACCCCACACGATCGGGGGCAACCGCCCCGGGACTCCCGGCAGGACGCGCACTCCGTAATCGCCGAGCGCGATGTAGGACTGCAGCAGGGTCATGAACTCGTCGCCGCCGATCGTGATCGGTCCGCGGTGGGGGGCCAAGGGATCGGCTGCGAGGGCGGCGAGCGGCGCGACCACGCTCTGCCCGGCTTCGAGCCGGAAGTCGAGCGTGATCGAGTCCTCGGGCGAGAGGTCGATGCCCGCGGGTTGCGCGAGCAGCTCGAACCCGCGATAACACGCGAACCCAGGGCCGCCATGCGGCGTCTCGGGGGCGCTGGCGCGGTAGGCGAGCGTCGCGGGGGATTTCGCGTCGGCGCCCGCGTCGCGGGCGAGCGGCTCGACCCGACGTCGCACGCCCGAGGGCGGCAGGAGCAGGCGCAGGTTGCCCGCCCCGCGCAGTTCCGTCACCGTCACCTGCGCGCCGTGTCCTGCGTCGTGCGCGACCACGATGTCGTAGCGCAGCCGAAGGCTCCGCCCCGCGGGCAGCCCGCCGCGGCAGCCTGCCAGGAGGACCGCTACGGAAGAGGCGAGCGCCGCCGCGAGCAGGGGGGCGAGCAGCCGGCGCTGCGCCGGACGAAGGGGAGGAGCGACGGAAGGCATCGGGGGAAATTGTGACACAGGCGGGGAGATCGGGCGAGGCCGCGCTCGTCCTCGCCTCGCTCCCGGAAGTATCGGTCGCGCAGAACCTGTTCTGGGTCGGGCTGCTCGCGTGTCTTATGCTTTCGACTGTGATCCCATGGTTCGGCTGGGTCGTGCCCATCGCGTTCGCGCGCTATTCGTCTCGCCATTCGTTTCGCCGGCCTCGGCACCGGGGCCCCGCTTGATGCGCCGCCGCGCCGTGGCGCTCGCGCTCGCGCTGGCCGCGCTCGCGCTCGCTCCCGCGCGCGCCCAGGGGCCGTCCGCTCCGGCGACTGGCGGGACGGTACGCCTCGAGCGCGGACCGGTGCGCGCGCAGCCGGGTTTCGTGCAGCGCACCGATCTCGGCGACTCGGTGTACGTGCTGTCGGCCGGCACGGCGAATGTCGTGGCCTGCCTGACCGACGGCGGCTGGGTGCTGGTCGACACCGGGACGCGCGCCGAGGCGGCCGCGATCCGCGAGGAGGTGCGGCGCATCGCGCAGCGGCCGTTCCTGCTCGTGATCGACACGCACTTTCACGACGATCATGCGGGCGGGAATGCGCTCTACCTCGGGATGGGCGTACCCGTGATCGCGACGGCGCGGACGCGCGCGCTGGTCGAGACCCGGGCGGAGCGGGTCAGGCGGGGAGCGCCGAAGGAGATCGCCCGGCTGACCGCCTACGAGGCCACGCTGCCGGACTCGCCGGAGTACGAGCGCGTGCGCGGCTTCCTCGATTTCTTCGCCGACTGGTGGCGGGAGGCGCTCGAGGATGTGCGCCGCGATCCCGCCGGCGTGGTGCCGCCGGATCGCGTCTTCCAGGGGCGCAGCACGCAGGTGGTGGCCGGGACCCGGATCGAGCTGCGCGAGATCGCCGGCGGCGCGCACACGGGGGGCGATTGCGTCGTGCTCTTTCCGCAGCGCCGGGTGGCCGCCGTCGGCGACCTGTTCGCCCGGGGGAGCGCCCCGTGGGCGGACCAGTTCATGGGCGACGGTTCGCTCGAAGGCGTGATCGCGGGGCAGGACTCCCTGCTGCGCTGGATCCCCGCCGATTCGACGTGGACGGTCGTACCCGGTCATGGTCCCGTGGCCCATCCGGCCGACGTCGTCCGCACTCGCGCCGCGCTCGGCGCGCTTCACGACTGCGTGCGCCAGGCGCACGCGCTCGGGCGCGCGCCGGCCGCGATCGCAGAGGATTGCGCAGGGGCGGGCTTCGACAGAGGCCAGGGCGACTACGCGGCGTGGCTGTTGCTCGAGGACTGGTCGCGGGTGCGCCCGCACCGGCGCCGTTGACAAATCACTGACAAATGAATGACTGCCGCGTGACACGCGTTTCCGGTTGGGCGACGATGATCCGTAGGTCGGGACACGCGCGCGTCGGGCGTACGCGCGATCCGCGGCATCGGCATGGCTCGCAAGCACACGGCACGACATCGGGGATGGGAGGGCGACGGACGATGCACAGCGGGTGGCGGCTCGGAGTGGCGACGGTGGCGTGCGTGGTGCTTGCCGGGGCGATGGCCCCGCGGGCGCACGCCGGCAATCCCACTGAGTGCGAGAAGAAAGCCGCCCAGCGCGTCAGCCACGACTGTGTCTCCTGCGACGCCTCGGTCCTCTGTCTCGAGCGGGTCACCGCCGCGGGCGGGGCCGCCGAGATCATCCCGATCGGCCACGGCCTGATGGTCATCTACAGCACGCCCATGACGCGCCGCGTCGGCGAGGTCCAGAACGCCGCGCTCGAGCGCTGGGACGTGATGGACAAGATCATCGCGGGGCGGGCCGAAGGCCATCTGTGTGCCTCGTGCTGCGCCGCTAGAACACTCCTGATGCGCGCCGACCGGCAGGTCTACCGCACATCGACCGGCGTGGTGGCGATGATCACGAGCGACGACTTCTCGATCGTGACCGAGCTGCACCGCATGGTGCCCAAGCGCCGCGTCGTCACCCCGGAACCCTGATCGGCCTCGCCCGCGCCCCTGTTCGGGGCCGTGGCCCGAGGGCCCGTCGGGTGGTAGCCTCCACGGGCCCATGCTCAAGCGCCGCCTGACCCCGCTCCTCAATCGCGCCCTGCCGTCGACACGCCGCCGCCTGGTGGCGCTCGCGGTGTTCGGCGTGGGCATCCCGCTGTTCTTCCTCGCGGGGCTCGGCATCTTCCAGACCAGTCATATTGCGCGCTTCCTGCGCGAAACCACGCTCGAGTACGGCGAGTATGCTGCGCTCCTGGTCTCGAACGCGCTGCAGAACGAAGTCGAGCGCCGCGCGAACGACGCCGCGGCGACCGCGCGCCAGGCGGCGGGATGGGGCGGCGCGTCCCCGCAATTTCTAGCCCTGCTCCAAACCGACGACGCGTTGCTCAAGGACCCGTTCCTGACGCCGGTCGAGACCGTCCGTTCGCGGCTCGAGGGCGTGATGATCGAGAACGCGCCGGGAGTGTGGGACGTCCTCGACGCGCCCGGCGGCGGAGCGCCGACGCACCCGGGCCGGGGCATGGAAGGGCCGGGCGGGGCGCTCGGCGTGCTGCCCGAAGGCGCGGTCCTCGGCGGGCGCGAGCGCCACCGCGAGGTGCCGGGGCCCTCGGACTCCACGCTCGTGTCCGTGCCCGTCGCGCGCGCGGGCCGCACCGGCCTCGATGATCGCGTGCAATTCCCGGCCTGGTTCTGGCGACGGCTGATCACCACCTCGAGCGACACCATGGTGGTGCTGCCCCCGGGCGCGGTGGGTCCCGGATCCTCGGCGTACGTCGCGTTCCCGGTGATCGGGTTTCCGGGGCGCGTCGTGGCGGTGGCCGGCTGGCGCTTCGATCCCGAGGGGTTCAAGCACAAGCACCTGCACGAGATTGTCGAGCGCGAGGTCTACCGGGATTCCCGCGTATTCCGCGGCGACGTGATGGGCAAGAGCCTGGCAATCCTGCTCTACGATCCGGCAGGCGTGGAGGTCTTCCGCTCGCGCGAGGTCGGCAGCTCGAGTACGCGCATCGTGCGCGAGGTCGGCGGCCTGCTACCCGGGTGGCGCGTGGTCGCGACGCCGAGCAAGGACAACGCCTACGTCACGATCCAGCGCTTCATCAGCGGCGAATACGGCCTCGTCCTCGTCCTCCTGGTGCTGTCGCTGGTCGCGCTGTCGCTCGGGCTCCGGCTGGCCATGCGCGAGGTCGAGATCGCCGAGCTCAAGTCGGGCTTCCTCGCGAACGTGACGCACGAGCTCAAGACGCCGCTCGCCATGATCCGCATGGCGAGCGAGACGCTCGAGCTCGGGCGCGTGCGCAACGAGGACGACTCGAAGCGCTTCCTCGCGACGATCTCGCGCGAATGCCGCCGGCTGACGCACATGATCAACAACGTGCTCGACTTCGCGAAGATCGAGGAGGGCAAGCGCGAGTTCTTCTTCTCGCCCACCGACATCGGCCGCCTCGTCGCCGACACGCTCGAGCTCTTCGAGCCGCAGCTCAAGCAGGGCGGCTTCACGGTCGACGTCGACGTGCCCGAGGGCCTGCCGCGCGCGACCGTCGACGCGCAGGCGATCACGCAGTGCCTGATCAACCTGGTCGACAACGCGATCAAGTACTCGCGCGATCTCCGCCAGATCGCGATCAAGGCGTCGGCCAACGGCGACGGCCGCGTGCGGGTCGCGGTGTCGGACCGGGGCATCGGGGTCGCGGCACGTGACTCCGAGCGCATCTTCGAGAAGTTCACCCGCGCCGACACGGGTCTGGTGCACAATGTCAAGGGTTCGGGCCTGGGCCTTGCCCTGGTTCGCCACATCGCGCGCGCGCACGGCGGCGATGTGGAACTGGCGAGCGTCGCGGGAGAGGGCAGCACGTTCACCCTCGTCCTGCCGCTCCAACAAGCAGGTCGCAAGGAGGAGAACGGATGGCAGCGCGAATCCTGATCGTCGAAGACGAGCCGGGCCTGCTCGAGGGCCTGCAGCACAACTTCCAGTTCGAAGGCTACGAGGTCCTCACCGCCGCGAACGGAAAGGACGGCCTCAAGGCCGCGATCAAGGACAAGCCCGACCTGGTCGTGCTCGACCTGATGCTGCCCGAGAAATCCGGCTTTGACGTGCTCAAGGAGTTTCGCGAACGCAACGCCGCGACCCCCGTGCTGATCCTCACCGCGCGCAACTTCGAGGCCGACATCGTCAAGGGCTTCGACCTCGGAGCCGACGATTACGTGACCAAGCCGTTCAGCGTCGCCGAGCTGCTGGCGCGCGTGCGCGCACTGCTCAAGCGCGCCCCGCAGGCCGACGAGTCCGGGACGCAGACGCCGGGGACGCTCACGTTTGGCGACGTCGTGGTGGACCTGACGAATCGCGAGGTCAAGAAGGACGGCGGGCTGATCCAACTCTCCTTCAAGGAATTCGAGCTGCTCAAGTACCTCGCGCTGCGGCGCGGGCGCACGATCTCGCGCGACGAGCTGCTGGAGGAGATCTGGGGCGTGGACGTCGAGGCGGGCGTGACCACGCGCACGGTCGACACCCACATCGCGAACATCCGCGGCAAGCTCGCGGGCGGGGAGCTCGATCGGCCGTTCATCGTCACCGTGCACAAGGTGGGCTACAAGTTCGTCGGCTGAGCCGCGCGGGGAAAGCAGGAGGGGCCGTGTTCCGTCGCGCGCACCTCAGGCTCCCCCCGTCAGTGTTACGCGCGGCTTCGCACAAGCCCCTCACTGTGCTTCGCCTTCGATTCCGCCCGGCTCGCCCATGGGGCGTTTCGGAGCGGTCTTCGGAATCGTGCAAATGCACGCCTCGTGCCAGTCGGCGCTCCGCCGGCGGATTCGCACCCGAAGGCCGTGTGGGAGCCGCGCAGGGCGCGGGTTTCGTGAGATTCCGGCCGAACGCCGCGCCGGTCCGTAAGCACGATCCAGCGCCGGGCCGCGCTGAGGAACTCCCCGGGAACTCGGGAAGTCGGTGGGGCCCGGTTGTGGAAGATCCGCCGCGCCCCGGCACTCGCCGCTCCCCGATCTCGAAGATCTGCCGCATAATCCCGCCTCCCGTGCCCGGGCCCCAGACCGGCCCGACTCTTGCGTCAGCCGCCATGGGCCGCGCGTTCGCGCGAGTCCTCTGCATTGCGCCCGACACCGACCGGATGGATCCGTCATGCGTCTCGTTCCCGCCCTGCGCTCCCGCCTGCCCGCCCTCGTCCCGGCTGCGCTCCTTGCGCTCTTCGGGGCCGGGGCGGCGCATGCGCAAGGCGGCGTGTGGAGCACGATCCCCGTGCCGGGCGGCCCGGTCTTCGGCGTGGCCGACGGCGACAGCGGCCGCGTGCTGGTCGCGGGGAACGGCGGCGCATTTCAGTTCGACGGCTTCCGGCTGAGGCGCCTCCCGATCTTCTCCGCCACCACCGATTCGCTGAAGGGCAACGCGATCCTGCGCGCGCGTAACGGCGACACCTGGTTCGGACACCGGGGGGGAGCCGTGCGCCTGCGGCCCGATGGCGGGATCGATCGCTACGACGCCACGTCGGGGTTGGGGGACTTCGTCGACGGGGAGGTGACGGCCCTTGCCGAGACCCCCGATGGAACGATTTGGGCGGGTACGGGCGTCGGCGGCCTGTCACATTTCGACGGCAACTCGTGGTTGACGCTGACGACCGACCAGGGCTTGCCCTCCCAGTCGATCGCGTCGGTCGCCGTCGATCCGGTGGACGGTTCGCTGTGGGTGGGGTGTCTCGGCCTCACCGGCGGTTTGGCGCATGTCGTCTCCGGCGCGGTCGTCGCCGTCTACAACACGTTCACCCTGACCTCGGGAAGGAACGTGCGGACGGTGATCGTCACCGACGCCCGCGTAGTCTGGTTCGGCACCGACGCCGGCATCGGGCGTATCGAGCCCGGCGGGCCGGTGGAATTCTCGACCGCCGGCTCGGCGGTTTCCGCCCTCGCCCCGGGCGCGAACGGCGAGACCTGGTACGGGACGCTGAATCGGGGCGTGGGCCGGCTGGACAGCGGAGTCGCGACGTTCTTCCCGAGCGGCCCGCCCTCGTCCACGGTGCAGGGCCTGTTCACGGATGCCGCGGGCGCGCTCTGGGTGAGCACGAGCGCGGGGCTCGGCCGCTACGAAGGCGCGTCGGTGCTGAACCTCTCGGCGCAGGGCGGCCTGCCGTCCCCGTTCCAGGCGCTCTCGGTGCTGCGGGATCGCGCCCTCGATGCGCCGGGGGATTCCGTCGATATCCGGGGGGCGGTCTGGATTGGCACCCAGTCGATTCAGTCCGGGGCGGACTTCCTGAACCTCGCCCGCCGCGTGAACGGTTCGAACCGCATGTTCGGCACGGCCGACGGCCTGCCGCCCGGGCAGGTCGTGGCGCTCGCTCCCGCCGATTCCGGCCAGGTCTGGGTCGGCGCCTACGGCAATGCGGGCTCGGGCCTCGCACGCATGTCGCTGGGCGGCGCCGTGCTCCAGGTGGTCACCGGCGGACTGCCTTCGCCGGACGTGTTCGCCGTGCGCCGCGCCGGGACGCACCAGGCCTGGGTCGGCACGCGGCTGGGCGTGGCGCTGGTGGACGATGCGACCATCCGGCCGCTGCGCGTCGGTCCGGCCGCGGTGCCCGACGCGAGCGTGCGCGGTCTCGACCTCGACGCGGCGGGACGACTCTGGATCGCCACCGGAACCGCGCTCAGTCCCGACGGCCGCCAGGGCGCGGGCGCGGTTCGGTTCGACCCCGCCGACTCGTCGTTCACGGCCTTCAACCAGGCATCGGGGCTCCCAACCAACAACCTCACGTCCGTGACGGTCTTCGCGGACGGTGACGTGTGGTTCGGATCGGCCGTGGGGGTCATCCGGATGAGTGGGGCCGCGATCACGACGCTGACGACCGCGCATGGCCTGCCGTCCAACTCCGTCCTGCGCGTGGTCGAGGGCGCGGTGGGCGAGGCCTGGATCGCGACCACCGGCGGCCTCGTCCAGTTTGACGGGGCGAACCTGACGACCTACGGAGTCGGGGACGGGCTGGCCGGAAGCACGCTCAACAACCTGTTCGCGGATTCGGTGGGCGTGATCGCGGCCCTGCGCACCGACGGCGCGGCCCTGTTCCACCCGGATCGCACGCCGCCGCGCGCGGAAATCCTCACCGCGCCGCCGGCCGCCAGCGGATCGCGCGCCGCGCAGTTCGCCGTGCGCGGCGGCGATCTCGACAGCGGCACGCGCGGCATCCTGCTCTCCTACCAGCTCGACGGGCGGCCCCAGACGCCGTTCGCCGACGACGTGACCTCGGCGGCGTTCGTGTCGCTCGCCGACGGCGACCACACGTTCCGCCTGTGGGCGAAGGACAGGGCGCTCAACGCCACGACCGACCCGGAGACCTGGACGTTCACGGTCGACGCGACCCCGCCGCGGCCGATCGTGCAGGCGCCCGCGTTCAACGCGATCGTGCGCGACACGGTCGACGTGCTGGGCAGCGTCAACGACCCGCGCTTTGCCGGATACACGATCGAGCTGCGCGCCGAGGGGGCGCAGGCATGGGACACGCTGCTGGTCTCCGCCTCGCCGCCCGCCCCGGGCGCACCGCTCTATCAGTGGAACACCCGGGCCCAGCTCGACGGCGTGTGGGAGCTGCGCGTGGGCGCACTCGACAGCCTCGGCCTGATCGGCTACGTGCAGGTCACGGTGACGGTCGACAACTTCGCCCCGAGCGCGAGCGTGACCAGCCCGGCGCGGGTCGACCATGTGCAGGGCGGTCGCGTGTTCACGACGTTCGGCGAGGTCGAGCTCGACGTGCCGCCGAACGCCTGGCCCTCCGACCAGATCGTGGTCATCGACCCGCTGCGGGAACCCGGGGCGTCCGCGCTTCCGGCCTCGACGGTTTGGGCGTCGGGGTGGCGGGTCGTGGCCGGGGATCTCACGCTCGCGAAGCCCGCCACGCTGATCGTCCAGCTGCCGGGCGTGCCCGCCGGCGTTCCGGTCGCGCTCTATCGGGTCGAGGTGAGCGGAGCGGACACGACGCTCATCCCGATCGGGGGCGTGCGCTCCGCCGACGGCCTGTCGCTGTCGAGCACGGTCTCGACGCTGGGCGCGTTCGCCGTGCTCTACGGACCGGGCGTCGCCGTCGGCGCGGGCTTCGCCGGCGCGCGCGGGCTCGATTGCCAGCCGCGCGTACTTTCGCCCAACGGCGGAGGCTACGACACGCGACTCGCGATCAGCTTTGATCTCGGCAGGAGCGCAACCGGCGCGGTCAAGGTGTTCGATCGCGCGGGGCGGCTCGTGCGCGAGGTCGTGGAGACCGGCACGTTCGCGCCCGGGCGCAACGTGGTGTTCTGGGATGGCAAGGACGGCAATGGCCGCGTGGTGCCCTCGGGGCTCTACGTCGTGGCCGTGCGCTTCGACGGGGCGACCTCGGTCGCGTCGGTCGCGGTGGCGAACCGATGAGCCCGCGGCTCGCGCCCCTGGCCGGCCTCGCGCTGCTGGTCCTTGTTGCGCCGGCCCCGGCCCGCACGGCGGCCGACGCGCCGATCGGCGCGCGCGCGCAGGCGATGGGCGGCGCGTTCACGGCGATCGCCGACGACGGGAATGCGCTCTACTGGAACCCGGCGGGGCTGTCGCGGCTCGGACACCAGGAGTTCACCAGCACGCTCGGGGATCTCTACGGCGCAGGGCTCGCGGACAACCACCTGGGCTACGTGTTCCCGATCTCCGATTACCAGGCGGCGGCGATGTCGTGGCGGCAGGCGAGCCAGGACCAGGCCGGTCTCGGCTATGCGGAGAATACGTTCAGCTTCGGGTACGCCTATCGCTTCGGCAAGAAGCTCTCGTTCGGCGCGGCCGGGCGATACCTGAACGCCACCGCGGACCTTGACGGCAGCCGCTTCACCGAGTGGACCGGCACGACGTTCGACGTGGGCGCGCTCGACGCCGTGCGCGACGGCCTCGCGTTCGGCGCCACGCTCAAGGACGTGACCGGCCGCAGCGTCACCCACAAGGACGGCCCGCGCGAGAAGCTCGCCGACCCGCAACTCACCGTGGGCGCCGCGTTCAAGCCGATCCCCGCGCTCACCGTGGCCGCGGACGTGAACGACCGCCTGCATCTCGGCAGCGAATGGTGGTACCGCAACCTGTTCGCGGTCCAGGGGGGCGCGCAAAAGGAACTGGGCGCGAAACAGGGGGACCAGGGCGAGGGCTGGCAGTGGTCGCTCGGCGCCTCGGCGCGCTGGAAGATCCTGCAGTTCGACTACGCGCACGTCATGCCGCCGTTCCTGCCGGCGTTCGATCGCTTCACCGCGGCCGTCGCGTTCAATCTCAACCCTTCGCGCATCCGGGTCGATCGCGCGCAGGTCGAGGAGGTGTACGCGTCCCAGAGCAAGCGCTACGCCTCGCACCCGATGGGCTCGGTCAAACTCGCGTCACGCTCGGACGAGCCGCAGGTCGCCACGCTGTCGCTCTTCGTGCCCGGATTGATGGACGCGCCGACCGAGAAGGAAATCGTGATGCGCCCGAAGGAGGTCAAGGAGGTGCCGCTCAATGCCGTTTTCGGCAGCGAGTTGCTGCGCCTGGACGAGGACAAGGCGGTGCAGGCGGACGTGCGGCTGTCGTACCGGCACAAGAACCGCACGCGCGTCGAGAAGGCGACGACCTCGTTCTTCGTCTATCGCACCGGGGCGATCAACTGGGACGACACGCGCGCCGCGGCCGCGTTCGTCACGCCGAACGACCCGGTGATCGACGGCTTCGCGCGCGCGGTGGTGCAGGGGCGCGACCAGGCTTTCGAGGGCGGCCCGATGCGCAACGTGATGACCGCGATGCGCTTGTTCAACGCGCTCTCCGGCTACGGGATCACCTACGTGCCGGACCCGAACACGCCGTTCTCCGCGGTGTCCGGCACCAAGAGCGCGGTCGACCAGGTGCAGTACCCGCGCGGCCTGCTGGCGAGCCGCACCGGCGACTGCGACGACACCTCGGTGCTGTACTGCACCCTGCTCGAGAACGTGGGCATCCCGACGGCGTTCCTCGACGGGCCGGGGCACATCCTCATGATGTTCGACTCGGGGATCCATCCGCGCAATGCGCTCGCGCTCTCGGTGGACGAGAACCTCTACGTCGTGCGGGGGGACCGCGTGTGGATCCCGGTCGAGACCACGATGATCGGCAAGCCGTTCCTCGAGGCCTGGGCGGAAGGGGCTTCGATCTACCAGCGCTGGCAGTCCTCGTCCGACTTCCGGGTCACGCCCATCGAGGCCGCGTGGGCCGAGTACATCCCGTCGCTGCCCGATACGCCCGCGCCCACGGTCACGCCGCCCTCGGCCGACGCGATCGACCGGCGCTTCGGCGCGGATCTCGATACGCTCAAGGCGTGGCAGGCGGAGTACCTGAAGCAGAAATTCCTCCAGCCGCTCGACTCGCAGCCGCGGTCGGCGCGCGACGCCGGGCAGGTGAACCGGCTCGCGCTCATCCATGCGCTTGACGGCCGGCTCGCCGAGGCGAAGACGGCGTGGGATGCGCAGCTTGCCGCCGACCCGGCGAACGCGACCGCGCTCAACAATCGCGGCAACATCGCCCTGCTCGAGGGCCAGGCCGTCGCAGCGGCCGACTACTACGAGCGCGCCCGCACGCTCGAGCAGGACCCGGGCACGATCCTCAACCAGGGTCTGGCGGCGTTCGCGCGCGGGGACGAGAAGGGCGCGGACGCGCGCTTCGAGGAGGCGCTCGCGCTCCTGCCCGACCCGGCCGCGGCCGAGCGCCTGCTCGCATTGCCCGCCAGGGGCGGCGGGCAGGGTTCGTCGCGACGGCTCACGGTGGAAGAGATTCGCCAGCACCTGCGCCTCGCCGCGCAGCGCCTGCCGCGGCAAGAGGAGGCGGAGGCAGGTGGGGATGGGCCCGGCGCCGCGCGTAGCGGACCGGTCAAGGTGGTGTCCAAGGTGAGCGGCGCGCGCGCCTCGGACTGGAAGAGCTCGGCGCGCGTGTTGTACTGGAAGGGACAAGAAAGGGGGAGCCCATGAAGCATTTCGATTCGATGGACCTCGGGCGCGGCCCGGGCGGATTCAGGGCGTGGCTCACGACGGTTACGCTCCTGTGCTGCGCCGGTGGCGCGTTCGCGCAGGGCGCAGCGAAGCCGGCCGACAAGGTCATGCTGCGCGCGCAGCTCGGCATCATCTACGCGCAGAACGGGCAACTCGACCAGGCGAAGAAGGAGTTCGTCACCCTGCTCGAGGAGCCGACCGGACGTGCTGCGGCGCTGACGAACCTCGGGAACCTCTCCGTGCTCGAAGGCAACGTCGATGTCGCCATCGAGAACTACACCCAGGCGGCCGCGCTCGACACGGCGGACGGCGGGATCCGGCTCGACCTCGGCCTCGCGCTCAAGATGGCGGGGAAGGACGATGCTTCGAACGCCGCGTTCGCAAAGGCGCTGACGATGGCGGGGGGCGAGGAGCGGGCTTCCTACCTGCTCGGCATCCGCACCGACGAGAGCGACACGTCCAAGGGCAAGGTCAGCAAGCTCTCGGGTGAGGAGATCAAGGCGATGCTCGCGAAGGCGCGCACGCGTGTGCCCGACGCGACGACGGGCGCCGGCGTGAAGGAGACGGGCCGCACCCAGATCGTGTCCCGCCCCGGAGGTGCGCGCGCTTCCGACATGGGCGTGGGCCCGACCTCGTTCTACTGGAAGGAGAAGTAGCCGACCGCACCTCACGGCGCCGGGGTCCGCGGCCCCGGCGCCCTCCCCCTCGAGTCCGTGGTACCGTCCGGTTCCCCCGTCCCGGAGGCGAGCTTGTCCCCACCGATGCGCCGCATCCAGTGGCCGCGCGTGCAATGGTCCGACCTCAAGTCGAAAGCCGTGCGCTTCGGGCTGCTCCTGGCCGCGGTCGCGTTCGCGTTCGCCCTCACCACGCCCCACATCGGGCTGTTCCAGAAGCTCGAGCTCACGACCGAGGACATTCGACTCCGCCTGCGCGGGCAGCGGCCGATCCACCCCGCGATCCTGACGGTCGAGATCGACGAGGGATCGCTCCGGCGCTTCCACAACACCTGGCCGTTCGCCCGCGACTATTACGCGCTCCTGTTCAACGGGCTGCGCAAGGCGGGCGCGCGTGTGATCGGCGTGGACCTTCTGTTCATCGGTCCCGACATCAATGCGCCCGCCGGCGGGGGGCCGATCTCCAACGACCAGCTGCTCGCCGCCGTGATCGGGCGCGACCCCCGGATCCTCAACGGCTTCTACTTTCCGCTCGAGGAGGCCGACGACAGGAACCTCGTGGCCCCGGAGAGCCTGACGGTCGACGCCCGCCGGCGCATCTGGCAACGATTCACGATGCCCCTGCCGGACGGCACCACCCTCCTGCGCGCGACCGACGTCCCGTTCGACCTCGAGGAGCAGATCGCCGACGCCAGCGACGCCGTCGGCCACGTCGCGCTGTCGCAGGATGTGGACGCCACGATCCGCGCCCTGCCGCTCCTGATCAACCAGCGGGGGCGGGCGTTTCCTTCACTCTCGCTGCTCATGGTCGCGCGCTACCTGGGCGCCGACTGGCGCGGGATCCGGTTCATGCGGGGCCGCGCGTTCCTCCCGTATCCGGGGGGCGAGCTCACCGTGCCCGTCGAGCGCCACGCCGAGATCCTGATCAACTACCCGGGCCCGGACCGCGTGTTCGAACCGTCGGCGGTGTCGTTCGACACGCTGATGATCGAGATCGCGGCGCGGGACTCGCTCGAAGAGCTCGGCCTGCCGCGACCCCACGGCCTGCTCGACCGCGTCGAGGGCAAGATCGTGCTGGTGTGCAACACGGCGACCACGACCGCGATCGCCGACTTCGGGCAGACGCCGTTCGCGCAGACGTTCCCGCTGGCCTACGCGCACGCCTCCGTGATCAACAGCATGCTGCGCGGCGACTATCTCTCGAAGGTGCCGCGCACCGTGCAGGCCGTGGCGTGGGCGCTGATCGCGTTCGTGCTCGCCGTGGCGCTCGCCGCATCGACGCCGGTCGCCCTGGCTTTGACCGTGCTCGCCACGATCGGCGCGCTGCTCGTGGTGTCGTGGGCGATGGTGGCGTTCGGTGGATCGATCATCGAGGTCGTGCCACCCGTCATCATGGTCTTCGTGATCTCACTCGGCCACCTGCTGCGCGGCTACATCATCCGGGACCGCCAACGGCGCGCGCAGGAACAGGAGCTCGCGGTGGCGCGGCGCATCCAGCAGGACCTGCTGCCGCGCGGCGTGCTCGCGGCGCCGGGGCTCGAGGTCGTAGGGGCGAACCGGCCCTGCTTCGAGGTCGGCGGGGACTATTTCGATTACTTCCCGCTCAAGGACGGGCGCATCGCGCTCGCGATCGCGGATGTCGCAGGCAAGGGCGTGGGAGCGGCCCTCCTGATGTCGAACGTGCAGGCGATCCTGCGCGCGGAGTGCGCGCGTGGCACCGCGGTTCCGCAGGTGCCCGCGCAGGCGAATCGCCAGCTCATGGAATCACTCGCCGGCAACAGCAAGTTCGTGACGTTCTTCTACGGGGCGCTCGATCCGGTGGCGAAGCGCTTCTACTACTCGAACGCCGGCCACAATCCCCCGCTCGTCGTGCGCGCCGACGGCAGGATCGAGGAGTTGACCGAAGGCGGGCTGATCCTCGGCGTGTTCCCGCTGGCGGAATACGACGAGGGCACGGTCGACCTCGCGCCGGGCGACGTGCTCGCGCTGTTCACCGACGGCGTAACCGAGGCCGAGTCGCGCCAGGGCCTCTACAGCGACGAGCGCCTGCAGGAGCTGCTCCTGCGGGAGCGCGGCAGGAGCGCGAAGGACATTGCGCAGGCGATCCTCGACGACGTCGACCTGTTCAGCCACGGGCGGCACCAGACCGACGACGTCACGGTCGTCATCGTGAAGGTGACCTAGCGCTCGCGCGTCGCGACGACGTCTGCTCCGGGCGCGGCGAAGCGCAGCTCGCGCGCGCCGTCGGCGCGACGGCCGACGCGGAAGCGAATCGCCCGCGTCCGGACCATGTCGAACGCTCCGTACCCGCCCTCGCGCAACGCGGCGACGGGCAGCAGCGTCGGCGCCGGGCGTTCCTCGCCGAACGTCGCGTCGTCGAAGCGGTCGTCGCGCCACGCGAGAAACGCGCCGCGAACGCCGGCCGCGAAGCGCAACCGGAAATAGCAGCGCGCTCCGATCCACGGATACGGCAGCGTCGTGCTCCCGAGGCACTCGACCGAGTCGACCGTCCCATGGACCGCCACCTGCCGCGCGACCTGGCCGCGCACGAACTCCCATCCGTACTCGAACTCCTCGCGCGACAGCACGGTGAGCGCGGCGGTGCTGTCGCCGTCGATCGCGGCGGCCAGGAACGTGCGCGCGCGCCGGGTCGCGTCGCGCCGCACACCGGCGGAATCGAGCGGGTCGGCCTCGAACAGGTCGACCGCGTCTTGCCGTTCGGCCGACAGTTGCAGCCGCCCGTCGACCTGCCGGATCTCGATCCGCCCGCCCCCCGGCAGCCGCCACGTCCCGGTGACCACGCTGTCCGCCGGGTCGCCGGCGGGCCGGGTCGCGGGCGGCAGCTCCGGCGCGTCGCCGCGGGCGAGGCGGGACAGCGTGGACGCGAACGCGCGGCGCTGCCCGCCGAGGTCGAAGATGTCCTGGTTCGTGATCACGACCACGACGCGCCCGGCGTCGGGGAACATGCGCAGTTCGCTGCGGTACCCGGGCACGTCCCCGCCGTGCAGGCGCAGTCGCGTCCCGTCGGACAGCGTCGTGAGTTGCATGCCGTAGCCGTAACCCGTGCCGTCGGGCTCGAGGGCGTGCCGCGCGAACATCTGCTCCTGCTCGCCCGCGCCGAACCGTGTGCTGTCCTCCAGCAGGTGCGCCCAGCGCAGCAGGTCGTGCGCGTTCGAGACCATCCGTCCGGCGCCGGTCCCGTGCCACGCACGCGGCCACTCGAGGAGCGCGCTCGCCTCGCCCCACTCGGTGTACCCGCGCGCGGCCGGAAGCCCCGCGAGCGCGGGCGCCCCTGCGCGGCCGGTATGGCGCATCCCGGCGGGGGCCAGGAACTCGCGGCGCACGAACGTGTCGTAGTCGAGGCTGGAGGCGTGCTCGACCACCGCAGCGAGCAGGTCGAACCCGATGTTCGAATAATGAAAGCCCTCTCCCGGCGCCCAGCCGAGCGGCTGAAGGAGGATGCGCCCGACGACCTCGTCGCGGGAGGCGGCGTCGGGCAGGTCGGCGTCGAGGCGCAACCCGGCACGGTGGGAGAGCAGTTCGTCGAGCGTGATTCCGGCTTTGTCCGCGGGGACGCCCGGGAGGTGCGCCGAAAGGGGGTCGCCGACGCGCAGGCGGCCCTCGGATTCGAGTCGCAGGATCGCCGCGGCGGTGAATGTCTTGGTGATCGATCCGATGCCGAACACAGTCTCGGCGGTCACGGGGGTGCCGCGTCGGCGATCGGCGAGCCCGCACGAGCGGTCGAGCAGGACCCGGCCGCGCTGCTCGAGCAGGAGCTGCCCCGAGAAGCCGAACGCGTCGAGCCGGTCGACGTAGTCGTTGAGCCTGGCGCTGCCCAGGCCGTCCCCGAGCGTATCGGGCGGGGCGGGCCCGGCGGCGAGCGCGCCCAGGAGCATCCAGGCGGCGAACGTCATGCGCTCCCGCGCGCGAGCCGCTTGAGGAACGCGGCCATCTCCTTGCCCGCCTGCAGGTCGTTCGTGCGCCCGGCGACGGTTACGCCCGCGCGGTAGGCGTCGGCCGCCTCGTCGCGCCGGCCCGCCAGCTCGAGCGCGTTGCCGAGCTGGCGATAGGCCGCGGCGTAGTCGGGGTTCGCGCCGATCGCGCCGGTGAATGCGCTCGCGGCGTCCGCCGCCCGGCCCGCGGTCAGGAGCTCCCGGCCCAGCAGGAAGTGCGCGGTGGCGTCGGTGGGATCGGCCTCGACGAGCGCGTAGAGGAGCGCGATGCGATGCTCGGAATCGGGGGGGTCGGCCAAGCGGAACTCCCGGGTCGAGGGGACCCCGGAAGTGTGTCGGATTCGAGGATCTGCGGGAAGCGGCAAGGGCGGGTCCCGGGGGCCCCGTCCACAATCACCGGCGTGCCCGAAGGTGGAAGCGCTGAGAGCGACAGAGAAAGGCGAGAACTCGCTCCTGGAGACGTCCACCAACGCCGGGAGGGTGTGTGCCGGAACCCCCTGCGGGATCCGCCCTTGCGCACCCGATCAGCAATGCAAGGCGCGGGCCACCGATCATACGACGGGGCATGGAGTGTGAAGCCCAAGGCGCACAGTGGATTGCCGCGGGCCCGCGGCGGGGACGCGAACCCGCTGTCACCGGCCCGGGATCCCCGATGGCGGAATTCGCGCAACACCCGGGGACACACTCCGGGAACAGTTTCTTCAGGGAATCGTGGGGTTGTCAGGCACCCGGGGGTGACGGCTGCGGCGTGCGCGCGCCGGCGATCACCAGGATCGTGGCCAGCCCGGCGACGATCGCGGCCGCGATGAACGCATCCCGCATGCCGAGCCCGGCGGCGGCGATCGGCCCGTGGGCACGCTCGTAGATCATTTCCCGACCCTCGTACACTGCGGCCGCGAGCCCGATGCCAAAC
>JBDTYW010000003.1:0-22454 GCA_040005445.1 Candidatus Eiseniibacteriota bacterium | reverse complement strand
CCGCCGATCGTGCTCGGGCCGAACAGGATGCTGGCGGGGCCGCGCACGACGTCGACCTGGCGGATGCCGACCGCCTGGATCGGCGTGGCATGGGCGGGGTCGAAGGTCGAGAGATCGCCCATACGCAGGCCGTTCTCGAGCACGAGGACGCGATTGTCGGACAACCCGCGCAGGACCGGCCGCGCCGGGGCAGATCCGAGCGTGCGCACGTTGACTCCGGGCAGGTCCGACAGCTTCTCGGCGTAGCTGCCGCCGGGGCTCGACAGGAACTCGTTGCGGGACTTCGACTCGGCCGACTGGTAGAGGTCGTCCGCCTGGCGGGGCGTCGGCGAGGCCGAGACGACCACCTGGTCCATCGGGATGGCCGATTCCACGAGGCGGAACTCGGTGGTAGCGGTCTCACCGGCGACCTCGACGACGCTGGTCTGGGCGGCAAAGCCGATCACGCCGGCCACGATGTGGTAGGTCCCGGGGGGCACGCTGGCAAAGGAGAACCGGCCTAACGCGCCGCTGCGCGATTCCCGATCGAGCTCGAGGATGCGGACCGGGACGCCGATCAGCGGCGCGCCCGAGCCCTCGACCGTGCCGCTGAGCGTGGCGCTCTCGGCGGCCGAGACGGCAAGCATGCTGCCCAACAGGATTCCTGCCACTGCGAGTTCGAGGCGGACGCGAAGCATGCGCTCATCTTTCCTTGCGGATCCAAGAGGAACCGCGGCGATCGTCCGGGGGACGCGCCAGGGGGAGCTGCCGGCCGGAAACACGGCAACGCAAACGAACACGCGCTGGCCTTCCGGCTGGAATGCCGGGACGCAGGCGTGCGTGAGACTTCAGGGTTGCAGGAATCGGTCTAGCGGGTGGTCACTCTCGAAGCGGCGTGGAACGGGGCGCGGCGTTGCCTGCGCAGGAAGGAGGCGTGGGGATCGATTTCGCCACACCGACCGGGAGGAACCCGGCGTCGGCACACGGGGCGTCGGCCTCGTCGCCCCGGCGCGGATTGACCAGGCCGGAAGCGGGCAACCCGCCCGACGCAAGCGCGGGCTCCGCGCCCAGGGACGAAACCGGCGATCCGCTCGGCGCGGCGTCGCCCTCGTCCCACCAATCGAGCGCACGGCCCGGGTGCGTGATCCAGGCTCGGCGCATCGCCGGCGCGAGCGGCGCGGTCGCGGGTTCGAGCGGCGCGATTGCGCGCGGCGCGATGCGGAACTCCGGGGTGGGCGTGGAGAGCAGCTCCACGTCCTCCTCACCATAGCGGATGGACAGGCGCGCATGGTCGGTGACGAGCTCGGGCACGGTCCACGACCAGTGGTTGCGGTAGCGCTCGAGCTCGGGGGAGACACGGATCGTGAAGCGGCGGTCTTCGCCCACGGCGAGGACGATCTCCAGTTCGTGAATCGCGCGCGAGGGCCGGGACCACTCCAGCTCGATCACGTCGCCCGCGTGCACGACTCCGCTCGGGAAGCGCGTGAGCACGGGGACGCCCTCGGCGGCGAGGCCGGGGCGGGCGAACAGGGCGAGGAGCCCGAGGGCGAGAATCCATCCGCGAAATCGCATGGCCCGGAAATCTACCACGAAAACCTCCCGGGCGAGTAGTCCCGATCCTCCGATTCCGACCCTCTTGCCGAGCGCGGGACGGGCGGCGGGATCACTCGGCGGCGATCCACGAGGGCGAGCCCGGCACGACCGCGATGTGCGAGCCGCACTGGATCCACCCGCCGCTCTCGCGCTCGTAGACGTCGAGCGAACGCAGCGGCACGGCCTGCGCCTGACCATCCGCGTCGAGGTACTCGTAGCGCGCGACGTAGTACACGAGCGCGACGTCGCCCCGCACCTCGATCTCGGAGTCGAGGATCTCGAAGCCCGTGCCGCGCAGGTGCTCGAGCGAGGCGTCGGCATTCTTCATGTAGGCGTCGATGCCGCGCTCGATCGCGACGCTCGGTCCCTGGAACCCGGTCCAGCCGGGCGTGTGTGTACCGCGGATCGCCGCGCGGTCGCGCGCGATATAGGCGCGAAAGATCGACTCGATATGGCCGAGGAGCGCGGCACGGTCGGCCGCGGTCGGCGGGTGGGCGTGGATCGCCATGGTGGGTCGTCCTCCTCTTGCGCGGGGCCGGGGGTTCCGGCCGCCCGACGGGAGAATACGCCCGGGGACTCGCGTCAGCGATAGCGCGCCTTGATCTCCCCCCACGTGGCCGGCCGGGCCGGGACGATCCCGCACGCCAGGCTGCCGCAGCGCAGGAACACGTTTGCGTCGTAGATGTCGTCCCCCGTGTCCGCGATCGCAATCTTCATGTGGTGGGTCCCCGGCCCGACGTTCGCGGTCGCGAGGAAATTGCGGGTCAACCCGTCCGCCTCGGTGTCGAGGCTCGCCGTGGTGTTGTCGACGAAGCACCCGCAGTTGACGGGCGCATCCGGGAGCAGAGGATTGCCGCAATTGACGTTGTTGACCGCGATCGGAAGCCCCGGCGTCGCGGCGCACGCCCCCGAGGTCAACGCGATATTGTTCGCGGCCCGGTTGCCGTCGAGATAGACCGCGAACACGTCGTTGAACGGCGAGCCCACGAACTCGTTATATTCCTCGGACGCGAACACGAACTGGATGTTGATCTGGGCGCCACTCGTGCACTCGAAGTCGAACTCGAGGATCGCGGCATCGTATGTGGTCTGGGGCGCCACCAGGGTGTCGAGATCGGCGTCGCCCGGCCAGAGGTTCTCGGTCGACGTGTCCTCGAGGTCATTGGGGCCATAGAGCGAGTCCACGTCCCCGGTGCTCAGGATGATCCCGCTGTCGAAGCCGATGATCGCGCCTCCGCCCGTAAATGTCCCGGCGGCATCGGGCGCGGCATTGAGGACGGCATTGCTGACGTTGACCGCCGGGCCGAGCAGGCACTGGACTAGACTCGTCGCGTTCGTCGACTTGACGATCGTGAGCGCCGCCGGCGCGAGGGGCGCCGCCGTGCGGGCGACGCGCCGGGCATTGCCGGGACCGCGGGCCGGCGCGGCGGAGGTGGCCTGCAAGAGAACGAGGGTCACGGCAACAAGGCCGGCGAGCACGACCGCACCGGGCGGCCGAGGGACGATATGCGTACGCATGAGAAATTCCTCCTGCGGCCGCACGTCCTCCGCGCGATCGGCGGCCGAGGTCGGCGATGCTACTACGAAAGCGCGGGTCTGCCCAGACTCTCAGGCCGCCTTGAGCGTAAATGTGGGCGCGACCGGGTCGGGGCCGAGGATCACGATCCCCTCGTCCGCGGCGGCGACGGCGGCCGAACCAGCGGCGCCGGCATCTTCCATCCTGATCTTGAGCCGTAGGTTGTTCGCGCTGTCGGCCTGCTGGAGCGCCTCTTCGAGGGAGATTCGGCCGGACCGGTAGAGCAGGTAAAGGGCCTGGTCGAACGACTGCGACCCGTCGAGCACGTTCTGCTCGATCGCCGCCTTGAGCTCCGCGATCTCGCCCTTGGCGACGAGGTCGGCGATGCGCGGCGTGTTGATCATGATCTCGATCGCCGCCGCGCGACCCTGCCCGCTCGCGAGCGGCACCAGGCGCTGGGATACGATGCCCCTCAGGTTCAGCGCGAGCTGGCCGTAGAGTTGCGCATGCGCCTCGTGCGGAAAGAAGTTCATCACGCGCTCGACCGCCTGGTTCGCGTTGTTCGCGTGCAGGGTGCCGAGCACGAGGTGGCCGGTCTCGGCGAAGTGGATCGCCGCCGAGACGGTCTCGAGGTCGCGCATCTCTCCGATCAGGATCACGTCGGGCGCCTGGCGGAGCGCGCTTTTGAGCGCGGCGGCGAACGATTCGGTGTCGACCCCGATTTCTCTCTGGGTGATCACGCAACCCTTGTGTGGGTGCACGAACTCGATCGGGTCCTCGATCGTCAGGATGTGTCCGCGCGTGAGCGTATTGCGATGATCGAGCAGCGCGGCCAGCGTGGTGGACTTGCCCGAGCCGGTGGCGCCGGTGATCAGGATCAGGCCGCGCTTCTCGAGGATCATCTGCTTGAGCGCCGCCGGCAGGCCGAGGTCGTCCGCCGACGGGAAGTCGATGCGGATCAAGCGGGCCACGAGGCCGACCTGGCCGCGCTGGCGGAACACGTTCAGGCGGAAGCGTCCGACGCCCGTGACCAGCCGGGCGGAGTTCAGCTCGTGCACGCGGTCGAACTCGGCCAGGTCCAGCGCCGGGAGCGCGGCGCGGATGACGGCCTCGACTTCGTCGCCGCTCAGGATGCGATCGGAGACCGGCACGGTCGCGCCGTCGATGCGATAGAGCGGCGGAGACTCGGCCGTGAGGTAGAGGTCCGATCCGCCGCGTTCCTTGAGCCCGGTGAGGAGTTCGTCGAGGGTCATGTCAGCGTCCGAACAAGCCGGGCTTCTTCGCCGGCTCGGGCACGGGTGGATTTGCGGATCGCGACGGCGTGGGTCCCGCGCTCGCGCCCGACACGGCAGCGGCCCCCGCGCCCGGGGTGGCGACCGAGCCGCCCTGCGATCCCTCGAACAACTTCGGATTCGCGGACTTGCGCATCGCTTCCTCGCGGGCGAGCCGACCCTGCATGACGAGGTCGCGCAGGGACTGGTCGAGGCTCTGCATACCGTGCTGGGCGCCGGTCTGGATGACCGACAGGATCTGCGAGGTCTTGTCCTCGCGAATCATGTTCCGCAGCGCGGGCACGCCGACCAGGACCTCGAGCGCGGCGACCCGGCCCGTGCCGTCCTTCGAGGGCAGCAGCGACTGTGCGACCACGCCCTCGAGCGATTCCGACAGCATGGTGCGGACCTGCGCCTGCTGGTTCGCCGGAAAGACGTCGATGATGCGGTCGACCGTCTTCGAGGCCGAGTTGGTGTGCAGCGTTGCGAGCACGAGGTGCCCGGTCTCGGCCGCCGACATCGCGAGCGCGGTAGTCTCGAGATCGCGCAACTCGCCGACCAGGATGACGTCGGGATCCTCGCGCAACGCGCCGCGCAGGGCGTTGATGAACGAGTCCGTGTGCGGCCCGACCTCGCGCTGGTTGACGAGGCAGTTCTTGGACTGGTGCACGAACTCGATCGGATCCTCGATCGTGAGGATGTGCCCGTGCCGCGACTCGTTGATGTGGTCAACCATCGCGGCAAGCGTGGTGGATTTGCCCGATCCCGTCGGGCCGGTGACCACGACCAGGCCCCGCTCCTTGTTCGCGAGGTCCTTGAGCACGTTCGGCATCCCGAGGTCGGCGAGCGAGAGAATCTTGTTCGGAATCAGGCGGAACACAGCGCCCGGCCCACGCTGCTGGATGAACAGGTTCCCGCGGAAGCGCGACACGCCGGGGATCTCGAATGCAAAGTCGAGATCGCGACGCTCCTCGAACATCTTCTTCTGCGAGTCGTTCAGCATGTCGAACAGCACGCCGCGGGCGTCGTCGGACGACATCGGCGGCATCTCGACCGGGGTCATCGTGCCGCGAATGCGGAGCATCGGCGCGACTCCGGCGGAGATGTGCACGTCGGAAGCGCCGGACTGCTTGGCGAAGGTCAGGAGCTCGGTCAGGTCAAAGGCCAATGCGCGGCTCCTGGGTGAGGGCCCGGGCGGCTTCGAGCTCGCCGAGGGTCCCGTTCGCTACGCGCCGACGCGCCTGGTCGGCGAGGGTCTGGAATCCCGACTGCGCGACCAGGTCGGCGAGGTGCGCGCGGTCGGCCCCGGCGGCGAGCGCGGCGCGCAAGGCATCGCTCGGAAGGAGCACTTCGAACAGGTGCGAATCGCCGATCACCTGCCGCTGCTGCAACACGGCGATCAGGCGTCCCGCAAGGACGGAGCGCCCCTCGCGCGATGCCGCGAGATGATCGAGCAGGGCGAACGTGTCGCACCAGTCGGTGCGCACGAGCAACAGGCGGCGCGAACCCGCGGCGGCGAGCGCCTGGGCGACGTGGCCCCCGGTCAGCACATCGTCGAGCACGACGACATCAGCCCGTTGCCCGGTGGTCACGTCCTGCCACAACGCGCGCGCGGATTCCACGCCGCCGTGAACGCGCACCGCGTGGCCGAGCGGGGCGACCGGGTACGGCTCGAACGCGATCGCGCGGAGACCGCCTGAGGGGACGGCTTCGAGCAGCGAGGCAAGCGTGGTCGAGCCGCCCGCCCCGGGCGGGCCGCACACGAGGACGAGGCCGGCACGGGAGGCAAGCGCCCCGCGCAGGCTCGCGGCGTCGACCGGAGCGATGCCGAGGTCCTCGAGTGTGGGGACGGTCGTGGCGACGGGGCGCAGACAAAGCGTGACGCTCGGGCCGAAAGCCGTCGCGAGCAACGAGACGTCGACCGGCAGGTCTCCCGCAGGCAGGGGGCACGAAATCGCGCCGCGCGCATGCACGCTGTCGACCAACGCCGGACCGCCGAGCGAGTCAAGCCTTGAAAGGAGCGCCTCGAGGACGGAGAGCGGCTCGGTTGCGACCGGTTCGAGCCGCTCGTTCGCGCGATAGGAGACGTGGAGCTGGCCGTCCCTCGGTTCGAAGTGCACCTCGTGCATCCCCAACTTGTGGGCGCTCGCAACATGGAACGCGAGGAACGTGGCGCCGGAGCGCTCCCACACGACCTTGATGGCGCCCTCGGACGGATCCGAACTCGGCGCCCCCGGGATCACCGCCCCCGGAATCGCGTGTGCTGCGTTCGGTCCCGAGCGGAACACGGCGTCGAGCGCGCGGCGGATCGCGGTCGGCGTGCCGACGCACAGGTCGACCGGGCCCCCGCAAGCCTCCTCCAGGTGATCGATGACCTCGTGGTCGGTCGGATCGGCGACCGCGAACGAAACCACCGTGCCCTCGCGCAGCAGGGGCAGGGCGTCGCTGCGGCGGAGGACGGATTCGCGAAACGCACGCACGAGCTCGAGGTCGAGCATGCCCGGTTCGATGTCCACGAGGGTGAGGCCGAGCTGGCGCGAGAGCGCCCAGCCGACGTCTTCCTCGGTGACCGCGCCCGACTGCACGAGGGTCTCCCCGATGCGCAGCCCGGTTTCACGCTGGCGCACGAGACCCAGCTCGATCTGCTCCTGGGTGACGACGCCTGCCTCGAGCAGGATCGACGTGATATTGCGCGCGACTCGTTGCGGACGACGAAGCAGAGAAAACCTCCAGGTCGACGGGGAGTCCCGGAACCGGGGATACGCCGGATACGTGAGGTATCGGCAGTCCCGAGAAAACATTGAGATCGGCCTCGACAATCCATCACTTCCCCTTGCCGCGCGGGACACGGGGATGCACGATGGCGCCTTCCATCCAAGGAGGATCGACATGCCGCATTTTCGACGACATCATGCATCCTCAGGCGGCGGTCGCCGCCTCCGGGGGGCGCGATGAGCTGGCTCCCCTGGGCGCTCGGCTCCGCGGTGTTCGCGGGGCTGACCGCGATCCTCGCGAAGGTCGGCGTGCGGGACGTGGACTCGGACTTCGCCACTGCGATTCGCACGACCGTGATCCTGTTGTTCGCCTGGAGTTGGGCCGCGATGCGAGGGGTGGTAACGCCGCAGATCGTCTCGGGGCGCACGTGGCTGTTCCTCGTGCTCTCGGGGCTGGCGACCGGCGCGTCGTGGCTGTGCTACTTCCATGCGCTCAAGCTGGGCGAGGCGTCGCGCGTGGCCCCGGTCGACAAGCTGAGCGTGGTGATCGCGGTCGTGCTGGCGGCGCTGTTCCTGAATGAGAAGATGACGGCCGCCCACGTGGTGGGCGTGGCCTTGATCGTCGCGGGATCGATCGTCCTCGCGCGGGCGTGACGGCGCCTCGCTAGAAGCGCCGCGTCACGAGCAGCGCCACCTGGTGCGCCTGGTAGTCGAGCGCGTTGTCCCCCAGGTAGATCGCCGTGGCCGCCCCCGCAGTCAGCCCGAGCAGCTGGATGTCCTGCGCCGCAAAGTCCACGACGTCGTACTTGTCGTAGCCGTAGCGTGCGCCGAGTTCAGTGCCTCCCGACAGGCGATACTGCGCCTCGAACGTCGCGCGCTGGCGGCGGTAGAACGTGTCGGGCAGGTCCTGCGCGGTGTTCGTACCGTTGCTCAGGTCGTAGGACGCCTGGTCGCGGCTGAACGTGTAGCCGGCTCTCATGCGCAGGCGCTGCGTGGCCCGGTAGGACCAGTCCGTGAACACGTACTGGTTGAGGTCCACGATCTGTGCCTGCCAGTCGGTCGCCGCATCCGGCGTGGGCGGCGCATTGCTGTTGGTCTCGTTCGAGAGCTGGCGGGTGACGACGCGCTGGACGCCGTAGCCGCCGGACACGTCGAGCCGATCCGTCGCATGCAACGTGGCCTGTCCGAGCCCCTCGTTCGATTCCAGGTACTGCAGGCCGTACACCGTCTCCGGGAAGCGGTTCTGCTGGTGCTGGAACAGCGCGCCCACGTCCACGTGGTCGCTGAGCGTCACGTCGAGGTCCGCGTCCGCACCGCGCTGGTGGCGGTTCGCAACGTCAAAGCGCCGCAGGCCCGCGAGTTCCACGAACACACTGTCGGGGTTCTCGCCCTTCTGGTAGTCCTCGAGAATGAACGAGTCGTGCACGCGGATCCCCTGGTACACGCCGAGCGAGAGGTGCACGTCATCCACCGGCTCGAACGACGAGGTCAGTTTCGCGTAGGTCTCGTTGTCCTTCGCGACCTCCCGCTCGCTGTGCCTGCGCTGACGGTACTCGATCGTGCCGCTGAGCTGCACGCGCTGGCGCTTCGCGAAGCGCAAATCAAGCCCGGTCGTCTTCTGATCGTTGCTGAACGGCTTCGTGAGGAACAGCGAGTCCCCGACGCTCGAACCATTCTCGGCGACCCCGTCCAGGCGGACCGCGCTGCGGAAGCCAAACTCGGGAGTCTGGTCGTCGTAGTGATTCTGGTGATAGCGCACCGTCCCGCGGAGCCCCCCGGCGACCTTCCCGCTCAGGCGATAGTCCTGGTTCAGCCGGATCGCCTTCGCATCGGTGCTGCGCGCCGACGAGGTGTAATACGTGTTCAGCACGGAGTCCGGGATCGCGGTATTGACCGTGAACTTCTGCCACGGATCGTTCTGCGTCATGCGGCTCAACGAGAGGTCCGCTGAGAACGTCGCCTGGTGAGGCAGGCGCGCGACGAAGCCGGCCTGCCCGCGGATCGCCTCGTTGCTGGGATAGAGATCGATCAGCCCCTGCGCGGAGCCGTCGCCCGCGACATACGCGCTCGAGTAGGTCCGATCCGTGATGCGCTTGGGATTGTCCCAGCGCAGCACGTCCACATGATTGTCGAACGCCGAGGCGCCCACGAGGAACCGGGCGCTGACCTTGCCCCGCTGGTAGTGCGCAGCGGCCGTGCCGTCCCACACCCGCTGGTCGATCGGCTCCGGCAACTCGATCGCGCTGTTGAAGCCGAACGCGGCTCCGTAGGGCTTGTTTCCGGTGCGATCCCGCCGCATGCCCGTGAATTCGAACTGGAGTCCCTGCGAAGGCCGCGCGCGAACGCGCACCTTGCTTTCGTCCGTGCGGAAGCCGACCCCGACGTGTGGCGCGTTGTTCATGAGATCGGTCATCCTGGCCAGGTACGCGCCGGGGTCTTCCTGGTTCGCCCGCTGCAGCGAGTCGGGCAGCAGGTAGACGCCCGGGCTCACCTCCGTGTACGGCGAGCGCGCGATCAGGCTGATGTTGTGCGGCTGGCGCTTGTAGGTGCCATCGATCTGCAAGCGAATGCCCCGATCCAGACGGAGTCCCAGAAGTTCGTCGTTCTGCAGTGCGTCCTTGCCGTAGAACATGCTGCGGAACCTGTCATTCCCCCCGCGCAACAGGAAGGATTCGAGAAACGCTCCCTGGGGCACGTCGCGATACTCCCGGAATTTCGCCTCCGGGACGCTCTGGTGCCAGGTTTGCGTGCCAAACGTCGCCTCGCCGTCCGCGTGCGCCACGCCGGGGAGGGCCGTGGTCGCGCCCAGCGCGAGTGCGCAGGCGAGGGTACGGAGCCGGTCTTTGGGTCGCATGGTCGCGCTCCTACCTCAGGAAGAACTTCCCGGAGGGGTGGTTGGAGCCGTGGATCTGCGTGTGGCAGTTCGTGCACGAACGATTGAAGAGCCGATTGCTCGCAAGATCCGGGGCGTCGTAGAGCGTGCTCGGATGACGCGTGCCGACATGGCAGCGCTGGCACAGGAACGGGCGCTTGCCCGCGAGCACCTTGTCGTTGTTCGAGCCGTGCGGCTCATGGCACGTGATGCAGTTCTCCCGAACCGGCGCATGTTCCCAGAGCATCGGGCCGCGCTTGTCAGTATGGCAGCTCTCGCACAGATCGTTGGTCGAGGCGGCGCGCAGCTGGTGCGGGGTGCTCGAGCCATGCGGATTGTGGCAGCTCGCACAATTCATGCCGCCCTCCTCCAGCGGCATGTGCGCCGAGCGCGCGAGCGCGAGCTTCTTCGACTTGTGGCAGGTCAGGCACAGCATGCTCGTGTTTTCCTGCTTGAGCAGAGACACGTGCCCGGCATCTTTCGCGTCGTGCATGCTGTGGCAGCTCAGGCACGACACGTTCTGGTTCGCGTGCTCGCTGCTCGACCACATGAATTGGTCGCCGCCCCTGTGGCATGTGATGCAGAGCGTGTTCACCTTGTCCGCCGGCAACTTCTCGAGGTCGACGAGCGTGGCGAACCGCGGATCCGACTTGTCGCCGTCGGCGTCGACGTGCAAGGAACCGGCGCCGTGGCACGATTCGCAGCCGACCTTGCCCGCGACCAGGGTGGAATCGCCGGCTGCGCGACCGTGTCCCCCGACCGCGTACTCGCGGTACTCCTTGTCGTGGCAGTCGGCGCAGGCTTCGGATCCGACCAGGTGCGCCGTCGGCTCTGAGTGCGGACGGCGCACGGCGAATGCGCCGAGCACTGTGACCGCGAGTAGCGAGGCCCAGAACACCGAGCGGAGTCTCATGCGTCTCGCCCCCGTCGGGAACGCGCGCGGCGCGCCCTCCCCTTGCGTGAACTCACTCCCCCGCCTTGAGCAACGCGAGGAGGAACCAGGCGATGCCGACTGCCGCCGTCAGGCCACCGACGCCGAGAAACAGCAGGAACGACAACGGATGCAGAATGTTCAGGCTCACGACTTCGATCACCATCCCTACGAGCACGAGCGACGCGGCGATGCGAATGCGCCGTTCCGCGACGACCTGGCGATGAGGAGGGGCGAACTCGCTCATTTCGTTCCCTCGCTCCACATCGGCGCGCCCTTCAGCTCGTGGACGTCGTGTGCCACGTCGTGGCACCCGCTGGCCATGCACGACAGCCGGCCGGACTGCATCGCGACCATCGTAGTGTCGTCGTCGTGATGCCCCGAGTTCGCGAGGAACTTGCGGCTCTCGCCGTGGCAGTGCAGGCACTCGCGGTTCTGGAACGGCGTGTAGAGCTTGATCGTGTCGGGGACGGTGCCCACGTACTGCACGTACAGGTGGCGCAGCCCGCGCAGCTTGGCCCGCAGATCGCCGTACATCGCATAGTCGGTATGGCAGGTGAAGCAGGCTTTCTCGCGCGGCACGTAGTTGTTCTGATAGTGGACCGCGGGGATGTACTCGTTGTCGTCCACCATCAGGCTCTTGCCGTAATCCCGCATGACGTGGCAGGTCATGCAGAACTGCTTGGTCTTCGAGGACTCCATGTGCTGTTCGAATCCGGCAAAGAGCGTGATCCCCGGCAGCAGGAACACGCCCAAGAAGGCGAGGGCCCGCCCGCCCGGACCCCGGGTGACCGAGGGCCGGACGGCGAGGAAGAGCAGGAGGGCAAGCGAGACCACCAGGAGTGCGATGAGTTCCGGTTGCATGGCCCTCAATCCAGTCTAAACGGCGACTACTTCTTGACGGGCTTCGTCTTTAGCGTCTCGAGCCAGGTGCTCAGCGTGGCCAAGTCGGCATCGTCACCCTTGAACTTCTTCGGATGCAGGTTGCCGTCGAGCTTCTCCTGCTTCCGCAGGAATTTCGAGAACCACGCCGCCTTCAGCTTGAGACCCACGTCGGAGAGATCCGGCGGCTTCTTGGCGGCCTTCTCGACGACTTCGTCTTCGCCTGCGGCCGGCTTCTTCTTTGCGATTCCGAGCGCCTCGATCGAGTGGCAGGACTGGCAGCGGTTCTCGGTGAACACCGCCTTGCCATCCTCCACCTTCTTCGGGACCACGGTCCCGTTGCCGAACGCGACTCCGACGAGCAGCAGGCTCACCAAGCTTCCGATCACGGTCCAGGATGTGCGATTCATGGTTCAACCTCGAGTGGTGCGCGTTCCGCTTTGGCGGATGGGCGGTGACTTCGCATGGTGGGAAGACTGCATGTTGTGTGCCACGACCATTTGGGACAGATTGTGGGCAAAGTCGAGAGAAGTTTTGGATGCTCGATCCTAGTTTGGCAGCAGACGTGTCAGGTTGTCAGCGTTTCGCGCCTGCGTGTCAGGAAATGACCTATGCACCGAGCGCGCGCCGCACCGCCGCCACGATGGTTTCGGGCGCCGCCGGCTTGGCAAGGACCTCGCTCACCCCGAGCCGCAACAACTCGCGGCGCACGGGAACGTCGACCACCGCCGCGTAGATGACGATGCCGGTCTCGGGCGAGCGCCGCCGCAGGTGCCGCACGAGCGAAAGCCCGTCTTCGTCGCCGAGGCCCAGGTCCACGATCGCGAGCCGGATGGAGCCGCGATGGAGCCGCCAGCTCATCACGGCTTCGTGCAGTGTCGAGGAGAGCACCGCGCCATACCCGTGCTTACGAAGAATGCGGTCGAGCGCGACGCGTAACGACGCATCGTCCTCCACCACCAACACACTATCGCGAAGGTCCTCGTTCATGGTCCGGGCACGCTCCGCGCCGGTCGGGCGGACGCGGCGTACCGTCCCATCCAGCAATCGGCATGCCGTAAACGGCGGGATTCCCGATTAGCCCGTCGGAGCGCCCGACCCGCCGGCGTCGCCGGCGTCCTCGCCCCGGCTGACGCGCCGGTAGAGCGTGCGCGCCGAGATGCCGAGCATGCGCGCGGCCTTCTCCTTGTCACCGCGCGAGCGCACGAGTGCGTCGGCGATGAAGATCTCCTCGACCTCGTCGAGTCGGGTTCCGGCCGGGATCGAGATCGCGTCCTTCCCGCCGCCGCCCGATCCGCCGGAGAGGCCGGCGGCGTGGCCGACGTACGACGCAAAGCGCAGGTCCGAGACCCGCAGCACCGGCCCCGGCGCGGTCACCAGCGCGCGCTGGATGACATTCTCGAGTTCGCGAACATTGCCCGGCCAGGGATGATGACTCATCGCGACGAGCGCGGCGTCGGAGACACCCTCGAGCGGTGACGTGCGCAGGCCGGCGTGCAGTGCGAGGAAGTGGGCCACCAGCAGTGGCAGGTCCTCGAGCCGCTCGCGCAGCGCAGGCACGGGGATCTCGATCACGCTGATGCGGTGGTAGAGGTCCTCGCGGAACCGCTCGTCACGCATGGCGCGCGAGAGGTCGACGTTGGTCGCGGTGATCAGGCGCACGTCGACCTGCGGGTCACGCGTCCCACCGAGGCGTTGCACGCGGCCATCCTGCAGCACGCGCAGGAGCTTGGCCTGCATCGCCGGTGCCATTTCGCCGATCTCGTCGAGGAACAGTGTTCCGTGGTCGGCCAGTTCGAAGCGTCCCCGCTTGGTCTGGTGCGCGCCCGAGAACGCGCCCTTCTCGTAACCGAACAGTTCGCTTTCGAGCAGGGTCTCGGGGATCGCGGCGCACGAGATCTTGATCATCGGGGCCTGGCGGCGCACCGACAGTTCGTGCAGCAGGTCCGCGACCACCTCCTTGCCCGATCCACTCTCCCCCGTGACCAGCACCGGGACGTCCGACGCGGCGATCTGCGCCACCAGGCGGCGCAGCTCGACCATCGCCCGTCCCGCGCCCACCAGTTGCGCCGCCGCGGCGTGGTCCTTGAGGCGCTCGCGCAGCGCCCGGTTTTCGACCGTGAGCGCCTGCTTCTCGAGCGCGCGCTCGACCGCGAGCAGCAGCCGGTCGCGTTCGAACGGCTTCTCGAGGAAGTCGTGCGCGCCCTGGCGCATCGCCTCGACGGCGCGCTCGAGCGTGGCATGGGCGGTGATCAGGAGGACCTCCACGCCCGGCGCGAGCGCCCGGGCCTCGCGCAGGAGCTCGATGCCGTCCATGCCCGGGAGCATCAGGTCGGTGATCAGGAGCTGGGGCGACGCCTCGCGCACGCGCAGGAGGGCGGACTCCGCGTCGGCCGCGGTGCGCACCGCGTAGCCCGCGCCGCGCAGCGTGCGATCGATGACGCGCAGGAGCTCGGGATCGTCATCGACGACCAGGATCTCCCGGCGCAGGGGTTCCCGTCCGTCCGGAGTGATCGTCACGGCGCGCTCAGTCGGCAACGGCATGGGAAAGGACAAAGGCGAACCGCGTGCCGCGGGCAGGCATGCTGTCGAGTTCGAGCGTGGTCTCGTGCTCGCGGATCACCTGGCGCACGAACGGCAGGCCGAGGCCGGTGCCGGAGCGCTTCGTGCTGAAGAACGGCGTGAACATGCGCTCGCGCACGTCGGCCGGGATGCCCGGGCCGTCGTCCGCCACGGCGCACTCCACGCCGCCGGCGACCTTGCGCGTCGTCACGGAGATCCGTCCGCCGTGCGGGAGCGCCTCCATCGCGTTGCGCACGAGATTGAGTACGACCTGCCATACTTGGTCCCCGTCGGCGAGGACGGTGCAGCCGCCAGCATCGAGCGCCAGGTCGAGCGCGATGTCGCGCTGCTTGAATTCCGGGGCAAGCACGCCGAGGCCGCGACGCAGCACGGCGTCGAGGTCGACGGCCGAGCGCTGCGCCTTCGGGAGGCGCGCGAATCGCAGGTATTCCTGGACCACGTTCTGGATCCGCCCAACCTCGGACGCGATCGAGCCGACGATCTCCTGATCCTCGCCGGGCGTCTCTCCCGGACCGGGCGCGCGGGCCGCGAGAGCATCGCGGATGAGCTCGACGTTGAGCAGGATTGACGCGAGCGGATTGCGGATCTCGTGCGCGAACTTCGCGGACATCGTGCCGATGAGCGCCAGCCGGTCGGCCTGCAGGTTCTCCTCCACCAGCCGGCGCTGCTCGGTGATGTCCCGGAACACCGCCCAGATCCCCAAGTCCGGTCCGCCTGGATCGCGCACGCGCGTGTAGCTCCCGTCCACCCAGACGCGGTCGCCGCCCTTGCGCGCCAGCTCGGTTTCGGGGATGCGGGCATGACCGGCGACTTGTACGCGCGCGGCAATCTCCGCGAACCAGCCCCGAGGGCGGCCAAGCGGCGCGAGGAAATCGAGTGGGCGGCCGATCGCTTCCTCGGCGCTCCAGCCGAGCAGCGCCTCGGCGCCGCGATTCCACGCTTCGACGGCGCCGCGCGCATCGCACAGGACCATGGCGTCGAGAGAGTGGTCGATCACGGTGCCGAGCCGGCGCTCGATGCGGGCGCGCGTCTCGTCCTGAGCGGCCATGCAGTTGGAACAGGCGGCCTGGCCGTAGAGCGTGAGCAGGCGCTGGAACGTCTCCGTCAGCGCGGCATTCGAGGCGGCGGCATCCGTCGGAGCGAGGCGCTCGGCCACCAGTTCGAGCAGCACGTCCCGGCCGAGCGCGAGCGCGAGCAACGTCTCGGTCTGCGCGGGCTGGCGCCCGCCGCGCCGGAACACCACCTGGTTCATGCGCGCGGCGGCGGGGATCGCCGCCTTCGCGTCGCCCGAGTCGATCGAGCGCACGATGTCGCGAAACGACTCCCGCAACACTTCGGAGACGTCCTCACCCGTCGGATCGAGCCCGACCAGCCGGGCGCCCCGGACGCGCTCCACCCATCGGACCAGGAGTTCGTCCTCGGAGGCTTTGAGCAGGGTCTCGAGCGCAGGGGTCATCGGGTCCCGCAAGGCGTTGGGGTGGAGTGGAGTGGAAACATAGTACCCGATTTCCGCCTGCGCACTGACAGGTTGTCATCGCGCAGCGACCGACGGTCCGAACATCGGGGACCGGGAAGGCCCGGCGATCGCCGATGGGGCCTCGGCGGCCTACCGTTACAACAGTCTAACTCCTTGCAACCCAGCGATCTGCCAGCGCGATTCCGCGTAGAGGAGAGAATGGGGCTCCGCTGTTTTCCGCGGCACGCGCCATGCTTTGTCCATTGGCATGACGAACCCTCAGGAGACGCGCCCGATGGCTACCACGACCGAACTCCTCCAGCGCTACGACCGGCCGGGCCCGCGCTACACCTCGTACCCGACAGCGGTCTCGTTCCACGAGGGCTTCACGGAGGCCGATTATCGCGACCGCCTCGCGCGCGCCGACCGACTCGGCGAGGAGCCCCTGTCGCTCTACGCGCACCTGCCATTCTGCCAGGAGCGTTGCCTGTACTGCGGCTGCAACGTGATCATCTCGCCGCGCCGGAGCGTCGCCCAGCCCTATCTCGATCGATTGATCGCCGAGATCGACCTGCTGGCGCGCCACCTGCCGCACCGCCGCACGCTGTCCCAGATGCACTGGGGCGGCGGCACGCCCACCTACTACGCGCCGGAGGATCTGGTGCGCTTGTTCGGCGCGATCACCGAGCGTTTTCGGTTCGCGCCCGGCGGCGAAATCGGCATCGAGGTCGACCCGCGCGTCACCTCGTTCGAGCACATCGACGCGCTGGCCACGCTCGGCGTGAACCGGCTGTCCATGGGGGTCCAGGACTTCGCGCCCGAGGTGCAGGAGGCGGTGCACCGTATCCAGTCCTACGAGTCGACCAAGGCGCTCGTGGACCGCGCCCGCGAACGCGGCATGCGCTCGGTCAACCTCGACCTGATCTACGGTCTGCCCTACCAGACGCGCGCGGGCTACGCCAGGACGCTCGAACAGGTGCTGACCATCCGCCCCGAGCGGGTCGCCGTCTACTCGTTCGCGTTCGTGCCTTGGATCAAGGGGCATATGCGGCACCTGCCGCCCGAGTCGCTGCCCGACGCCGGCCTCAAGCTCGACCTGCTGGCGCTCGCAATCGAAGCGTTCACGGGCGCGGGCTACCGCGCGATCGGCATGGACCATTTCGCACTGCCCGAGGACGAACTCGCGCAGGCCGCGGACGCAGGCACCCTGTCGCGTAATTTCATGGGCTACACGGTGCAGAGCGCGCGCGACATGGTCGCCGTCGGGATCTCCGCGATCGGCGACGTACAGGGCGCGTTCGTGCAGAACCTGAAGAAGCTCACGACCTACACCAGCGCTATCGACCAGGGCCGCTTCCCGGTCGAGCGCGGCTACGCGCTGACCCCGGACGACGAGCTGCGCCGCCATGTGATCACAGAGATCATGTGCAACGCACGGCTCGACACGGCGGCGGTCGAACGCCGCTTCGCACGGTCGTTTGCCGGGACCTTCGCGCCCGAGCTCGAGGAGTTGACTGCGGCCGGCGGGCTGGTCGAGGACGGCCTGGTGACCCTTTCCCCCGGATGGATCCGGCTGACTCCGCTCGGCCGGCGCTTCGTCCGCAACGTGGCGATGGTGTTCGACCGCCACCTGCGCGAAAGCGCCGCCGGCCCGACGCCGGTCTTCAGCCGCACCGTATGATCCCGCGCCGCGTCGCCGTCGTGGGCGCCGGAATCACGGGCCTCGCACTCGCCCACCGCCTCTCCTCGCGCGCCCGCGCCGAGGGCATCCCGCTCGAGCTCGCGGTCTTCGAGGCTGCGCCGATGGCCGGCGGGCACGTGCGCACGGTGCGCGAGGACGGCTACGTGATCGAGGCCGGCCCGAACGGTTTCCTCGACCGCTCGCCCGGTCCGCTCGCGATGGTCCGGGAACTCGGGCTCGACGGCCAGTTGATCGAGGCCCGCCCCGAGGCGAAGCGCCGCTTCCTCCTGCGCGGCGGACGTCTGCGCCGCGTGCCCGACTCGCCGGCGACGTTCTTCGCCACCGATGCGTTGAGTCCTGCCGGGAAGCTCCGGTTGCTGCTCGAGCTGTGGGCACGCCGCGCGCCAGAGGGCCGGGAGGAAACCGTGTTCGAGTTCGCGCGACGGCGTATCGGCCATGAGGCCGCCGACGTGCTGGTCGACGCCGCGGTGTCGGGAATTTCCGCCGGGGACAGCCGCACGCTGTCCCTCCCGGCAGCATTCCCGCTCATGGCCACGATGGAGCGCGAGCACGGCAGCCTCCTCCTGGCGATGCTCGCGCGGCGCCGCCAGGGGAAGGGCCCTGCGCGCCTGCTCACGTTTCGCCCGGGAATGGAGACGCTGGTCGAGGCAGCCGCGCGCACGCTCGGGGCGGCCCTCCGCCTGTCGACGCCCGTGCGGGGCCTGACACGCGCCAATTCAAGGTGGCGGCTCGAATTGGGCGGCGGGGCATCCTGGGAAGCCGACGACGTCGCGCTCGCGTTGCCGGGTCATGGAGCGTCGGCGTTGGCGCGAGGATTCGATCCCGCGCTCGCGGCGACACTCGCGGAGACGTCGTTCTCCGGGGTCGCGGTCGTGGCGCTCGCGTACCGCGCTTCAGCCTTCGCGCGCCCGCTCGAAGGCTACGGCTACCTGGTGACGCGGGAGGAAGGGCTCGCCACGCTCGGCGTGGTCTGGGAGTCAACGCTGTTCGACGGCCGAGCGCCCGCCGGTCACGTGCTGGTGCGCGCGATCCTGGGCGGGCCGCGACGGCCAGGCGTCGCCACGCTCGCGCCTGAAGAGCGCGTCGCGCTCGCCCGGCGAGAATTTGCGGCCACGATGGGCGTGTCGGCGGAGCCGGTGCGCGTCTGGACCCACGCCTGGCCGCACGCAATCGCTCAGTACACGCTGGGTCATGCCGCGCGACTTCTACGGGCGCGCGAGCTCGTCTCCCGCCACCCGGGCCTCACGCTCGCGGGAACGTCCTACGACGGCGTGTCGTTCGGCGGCGCAATCGAGACCGGCCGCGCATCGGCCGACCGAATCCTCGCCGACGATGCGCGCCATGCGCCGGCACCGGCCGATCAGCCGGTCGAGCCCGCGGGCGCCCGCGCGTGAGCGCCCGGCACGTCGCTCTCCTGACCTACGGCGAACCTCCCGAGGCCTCGTTTGGGCGCCAGTTTCTGTACTCGTGGCGCATCCTGTTCGGGCTCACCCGCCTGGTTGCACCGATCCCGGCCGTCGTCGTGCCCTTGATCGCGTTCCAGCGCGCGAGTCTGCGCGCGGCCACCTGGCGGCGTGAGCGCTACCGCTCCCCGATCGAGACCATCACGCACGAGCAGGCGGACGAAGTCGCCGCCGCGCTGGAGGCGCAGGCCCCGGGCCGTTGGCGGGTACACGTGGCGTACGAATTTCGCAGGCCGCTACTCGAGGACCTGCTGGCCGCGCTCCCCGCCGAGGAGAGCTTGGCGATCCTGCCGATGTACCTCGCGGACTCGGAGTTCACGCACCAGATGGCGCGCGTCAAGGTAAGGAAGCTGGTCGATGCGGGCCGTTCCGTCACGGTCGTGCCCGCGCTCGACGCGGAGACGCTGGCCGAGCTGTCGGCCCGGCACATCGAGTCCGAGCTCGCGCGGCGCAACGTCGAGCCGGGCCGGGACTGGGCGCTCCTGCTGGCCGCACACGGCACGCTGGTCCAGCCGCCTCGGCCGATGGAAACCGGGCGCGTCGCGACCACCGACGTGGCCGAGGGGATTGCCCGGCGGCTCGCCCCGCGATTCGGCAAGGTGGTGTGGGGCTGGCTCAATCACGCGCTGGGGGGCAAGTGGACGTCGCCGCCCGCGGACCAGGCGATGCGGGCCCTCGCGGCCGAGGGGTACAAGAAGGTCGTGTACTTCCCATACGGGTTCCTCGCGGACAACGCGGAGAGCCAGCTCGAGGGCCGGATCGTGCTGCGCTGCGCGCCGGGCCTCGAACGCGCCGAGCACCTGCCGTGCCTCAATGCCTCCCCTGCCCTGGCCCGGGCGCTCGCACGGTCCGTCGTGCGGAACCTCGCGTAGGAAGCTCTCGACCCGCAACGGCCGCGAACGCCACAAAGCGAGAGGGCAGGCCACCTCGGCCCGCCCCCCCGCCATCCCGCTGGTCACGCGAACCGATCAGAACATCGTGCGCACATTGAGGTAGATCTTGTCGACCTTGTTCGGAACGTCGCGCAGGTTGTGCTCGAAGTACACCGTGGCCCGCCAGTTCTGGTTCAGCACCCGTGTTACCGTCGGCACGACGCGATGGAACTTGCCGATCACGTCACCCTTCTCGCCCTGCTGATACCAGTCGTAGTGCGCCCCGACCTGCCACTTGTCGTTCGGCATGTAGCCCGTCTCGAGCGCCGTACCCTGATACTTGTAGTCCTTGGCCGGGAGCGCGACGAGGGCCCGGTTGTCTTCCTTCGCCCACACGTACGCCCACTGCACGTCGAGTTTGTCGGAGCACCGCAGGTTGATCTGCGGTGAGAGCCGTGACCAGTCGTTCTCGGCAAACAGCAGCGCGCTGTTCCTGGTGTCGGTGCCATGGTAGTAGTGCAGCGTCGCCGAGCTGCCGCCGATGACGTTCTGGCTCTCGGGCACCCGACCGACGAGGCCCGCCCAGTAATGAATCTTGTTGTTCACGTCGCGCCCCGTGGGGCCGGGCGAGACACCGGCATACACCGTGGCGGCTTCGCTGTGCCCGAAATACTGGATGCCGGGGCGCGCGCTCGACATGTCCATGCCGTGCTCGTCCCCGCCACCATTCGAGGACTTGAGCAACATGACCTCGCCCTTGAGCGCGGGCAACTGCGGCAGGCGGTTCGGGTACGAGGCGAACTCGAGCGGCGAGATGTTACCCACCTGACCGTTCAGCCAGGTCGACTTGTTCAGCCGCGTGAAGTTGAAGTAGAACCAGTTGTACTTGAAGCCGCTCTGCGTGTACTCCAACTCCGAGAAGAACGAGACGTGCGGGAACAGGCGCCCGGCGGCGAAGAACTGGATCCAGATCGGGCTGCCCACGGTCCACCGGCCCTTCAGGTCCCCATTCGTGGAATCCGCGACCAGCGAATGCGTCTCGTAGCCGATCGGCGTCATGTTGACGCGGAACCCCAGCAGGTTGTTCACGTTTCCGATCACCGGCCCGGTTTCGGCCTCGGCTTCTTCCCCGTGCGCCGAGATGAGCGAGTATCCATCCCGGAGGAACTTCTCCCCTGTCGGATTCAAGCGCGGGAACACCGAGTGGCAATCGACGCACTCCATCTTCGTCTGTCTCGACCATTGGCTGGTCGCCTGAGCCATCCCGCTCCAGAGCACGCCGGAAGCCGCGAGAAGAGTCAGGAATCCAACCAGCCGCCAACCGACTCCGGGATCGCGTTTCATACAGGCCTCCACTTGGGCGTTCACAGCGAACCGGTCATCGCACGGTTCCCATCGATGTTTTCAGAGGGCAAGAACTGAGCCGCAATCCGAAATTGCGGACCACGGCTACGAGAATCCCTCAACTCGCTGCGGCACAGCGCGGTGTTCACCCGCATCCCGTGCGGACGGCGCGCCCCATTGCACCCTCCGGGGAGGGCGGTGTCATCCAGTCAGCGGAGGTGCGACGGTTTGGCAGAGCGAGGAGGACACGCGAGGCGCCGAACGGTCGGCGCCGCGCGCATGTCGGCTATCCGCGGGAGGAAAGCGGGGTGTAGGCGCGCTCGTTCTCGCCGGTGTAGACCTGTCGCGGCCGGCCGATGCGCGTGGCGGGATCCTTGCGCATCTCGAGCCAGTGCGCGATCCACCCGGGCATGCGCCCGAGCGCGAACATCGCGGTGAACATGTTCACGGGGATCCCGATCATCTGGTAGATGATGCCGGAATAGAAGTCCACGTTCGGGTAGAGGTTCCGGCTCACGAAGTACTCGTCGTGCAGAGCGAGCTCCTCGAGCCGGAACGCGATGTCGAGCAGGCGCCCCCCGCTGCCGAGCCGGCCGCGCAGCTCCTGGCAGGTCTCCTTGAGGATCGCGGCGCGCGGATCGTAGCTCTTGTACACGCGGTGCCCGAAGCCCATGAGGCGGGCGTTCTCGCGCTTGTCCTTCGCCTGTGCCACGAAGCGGTCCGCGTTGCCGTCCTCGGCCGCGATGCGCTCGAGCATCTCGATCACTTCCTGGTTCGCGCCGCCGTGCAGCGGTCCCCAGAGCGCGCTGATCCCCGCGGCGACGCTGGCGAACAGGTTCGCGTGCGAACTTCCGACGAGGCGGACCGTGCTGGTCGAACAATTCTGCTCGTGGTCGGCGTGCAGGATCATCAGGAGGTCGAGCGCCTTCGCCACGACCGGGTCGACGTGGTAGTCCTCGCACGGCGTCGCGAACATCATGTGCAGGAAGTTCGTCGTGTAGTCGAGATCGTTGCGCGGGTAGATGAACGGCTGCCCGATCGAGTGCTTGAAGGAGTACGCGACCAGCGTGGGCATCTTCGCGATCAGCCGGATCACGTTGACGCGCACCTGGGCGTCGGTCTCGGGATCCTGGTAGAACGTGGCGAGCGCGCCCACCGCGGCGGCGCAGGTCGGCATCGGGTGGGCGTCCTTGGGCAACGCCTCGAAGAAGCGTCGGAAGTTCTCGTGCAGCATCGTGTGCAGGCGAACGTCGCCGGCGAACGTGTCGAGCTGCGC
>JBDTYW010000002.1:0-22471 GCA_040005445.1 Candidatus Eiseniibacteriota bacterium | reverse complement strand
TCGAGCAGATGCTGGAGCACGCGGTGGTGCATCCCATGCGGCACCGCATCCAGCTCGCGAGGATTCTCGCAGGCTAGTCCGGTTCCGGCGAAGGAGCGGGGGCGAGCGCGCGAAGGATCAGCGGGTCTCCCAGGCCAGCGAAACCGCGGACGCACCATCGAGGAGCCCGTGCGCCGCCGTCAGTCGGATCAGCCCACGCGTGCCCGCGGGGGCGATGCGCAAACTCGCGCCGCCGTCCAGCAGCCACCCCGGGGACGGCTCCGAGGCGCGCAGGCGGTCTCCCGCGCGCGCGGCATCGACGAACACGCCGACGCCGATGCGAACCAGTCCGATCGGGCGGGCCGCGGACTCGAGTTCGAGGCCCGCATCGACCAGCGAGCGGCCGAACGCGGGACCGGCGACCACCCCCTCGGCGAGCAACGGATGCGCACGCAGGAGGCTTTCGCGCCCGCTCCCGGTGCCGGCTCCGGGCCAGAGCGCCAGCGGCGCCCGGCCACTCGCGCGCGCGAGGCCTACGCGGGCACGCCATCCGCCGTCTACGCCCGGCCGCGGGCCCCAGCTCGCCCCGGCGCGCCCCGTGCGGAACGGGGCGGCGTGATCGAGGCTCGTCCACTGCCCGGCCTCGACGCCGAACGCGAGCAGATCGTCCGCCAGCAGCACCCGGCTCCCAGCCTCGAAGGCGAGGTGGGCGCCGCGTTCCGACCAGCGATCGAGAGCGGCCCCGACTTCGAGGCGCAGCGCCGGCGCGATCCAGCTCGCGAACGACAGGGCGCTCCGTCTCCGCTCCTCGTGGGTGACCCCCGTGACGAGCGCGTACGCCTGCCGCTCCCACGAGCCCTCCAGCCGCCACAGGCCCGGGAGCCCGCCGCCCGCGGGTGCCGTCACGCCGAGGGACACCCGCGGCCGCCCGGACCGCCAGCGCGCCGTGGCGGTCCACAACTCTCCGAAGCCGGTCGGGCTCGCGACGCGAATCGCGGCCTCGCGCGTGATCACGGCACGCAATCCCGTGCCGCCCGCGTCGAGCGGGCCCTCGAACAGGAGCGGCCGCTCGAGCACGGAAGCGGCGACATCCGCAGTCCCCTGGGGACGGGGCTCGAGGCGCAGGAGCGACGCCGATTGCGCGGGGATCTCCGCGAGGCGTCGGCGCGCGAGCGAGTAGGCACGCGCCGACAGCAGCCGGCCCGGAGGCAACGCGAGTTGCCCGGCGACGGCGCGGTAGGGAATGCGCTCCAGCCCCTCCACGCGCGCGAGATCGGCGCGCGGCTCGGAGACGTGGTTCCACGCGCGCAACGCGCCGAGCTCGTCGTGCAGCAGGAACCGGCTGCTCGCGAGGAGCCGCCAGGTGTATGGATCGTCGGGCTCGATCCGAAGCGCGGCTTCCGCCATCGTAGCCGCCGCGGCCCAGTCCTTCGAAGTGAAGCGAAGCCCCGCGAGTCCGCGCAGGGGAGCGGCCGAATCCGGGCAGAGCGCCTGCGCGGAACGCAGCCGCTGCTCGGCTCCGGCCGTGTCCCCCGCGCGCGCGCGCCGGATCGCTTCGTCGACCAGGCCGCCGCATCCGTCGAGTGCGGGGGGCGGCAGGGTGGTCGCCGCCGACGAGTCCGGCAGGGGTGTGGGCGTCGATGCGGGGGGGAGCACGATCAACGCCCAGCGCCCGCTCGCGGCCCAATCGGCGTCGAACGCGCGCTCGTCGCGCGTACGGAACGGTGCGCTCGCCGGGTCGTGGTAGATCACCCCGCCGTTCGCCCACGCCACGAGCACGACGTAGTGGTAGGCCGCCTTGCCGACGCGCACGAGCGCGATCACCGGTCGACCCTGCGCGAGCTCGCCGCGCACGGTGTCGGGGGTTCCGCGGATCGGGAACGCGGTCCAGCCGCGCACGCGCACCGCCTGGACGAGCGTGTCGGCCCGGATGCCGGCACCGTCGGGCTCGAGGCGCCCGATGAAATCCTCGGCGAGCACGGCCGGCTCGCCCCAATAACGCAACACCATCGCCACCGCGGCCCCGCCGCACAACGCGGCGCTCTGCGGGACGTAGGGCACGTCGAGCACGCGCACCGGCGCGACCGCCGCCGCCGCCGCCACCCGCGGGGGGGAAATCAAAGCGGCCAGCGTCATGCAGACGCCGGCCGCCCTCGCTGCCCGCCAGGTCACCCGGGGCTCAGTTCGCGAGAATGATGATCAGCAGCAGGATGATGATGATGGTCGTGACGGCGATGGTCACCGTCTCGCGACCGCCGGGCGTGTCGTTGATCGCGTCGGCGCGAGCCGCGAGATCCGCGAGATTCGCACCCGAGATCGTTCCGACCGCCGCGTTCGCCCGCGCGAGATTGATGCCCGCGGTCCCGGCGATCTTCTTCACGTCGGAACGCGCCAGCAGCTTCCGGACGCTCTGGCGCTCGGCGGCTTCGCGATCGGCGCTCTGGTCGATGCTGGCCTGGAGATCGGACGCGCTGACGACGTCGGCGCGCTCGCCCGCGGCCCGCGCGGGGACGGCGGTCGTGATGCCGACCGCGTTGACCGCGAACAGGACCAGCAAGAGGGAAGTCATTCGCTTCATGGTGTGCCTCCGTTGAGATGTGAGTTGCAGAAATGCAGCGGGAGGGCGCCACCCCTCCCGCCTCGAACAGAGCAAGCTTCGCCCGACTACTCGCCCTTGCGAAGCATGTGGCGGCGAGCGCGTTCCTTCGTCAGTTCTTCGACATTGAGCACCTTGAACTCGACGCGGCGGTTCTTCGCCATGCCCTCGACGGTCTTGTTCGATGCCACCGGAACGCCCTCGCCATAGCCCTTGGCGACGTACTGCACGCGCTCGATGTTCGGGAACTTCTGCAGCAGGTAGTCGAGCACGGCCTGGGCACGCTTCTGCGACAGGTCCTGGTTGTACGCGACCGAACCACGCGCGTCCGTGTGTCCGCCGACCTCGATGCGCAGGCGCGGCCACTGGATGAGCGTGCCGCCGATATCGTCGAGCACGACGCGCGATTCCGGCAGGATGTCCCACTTCGCGGTGTCGAAATGAATCTCGCGGGTGGTGATGCTGCCCTTGTCCAGCAACTCGGTCTCGCGGTCGGTCAACGTGATCGGGCAACCGTCCGAATCAACCTTGATCCCGGCCGGCGTGTACGGGCAGAGGTCCTTGTCATCGGCGACGCCGTCTCCGTCGGAGTCGACGACGAGCGGGCAGCCCTTCGCGTCCACCTGCGTTCCGGCGGGCGTGTTCGGGCACTGGTCGATGTTATCGAGCACGCCATCGCCGTCCGAGTCGAGGACGATCGGGCAGCCGTTCGCATCCACCTTCGTGCCCAGCGGCGTGTTCGGGCACCGGTCGGCGCCGTCGAGGACGCCATCCCCGTCGGAATCGAGCGGACAACCGTGGGAGTCGACGAGCGTACCGGCCGGGGTGTTCGGGCACTGGTCGAGGCGGTCAGGCACGCCGTCGAGGTCCGCGTCCTTGTCCGTCGTCGAACCGCCGATCGAGAACTGGATGCCGGCCGAGACGAACAGGTTGTGAAGGCGCCGCTCGCCCGGCGGCGTCGGAGTCGGGGGGGAGCTGAACTCCCACAACTTGTCGCGAATCTCGAGCCGGAGCGCGGTCTTCTCGCCCATGCCCAGCTTGAATCCGCCGCCGACTTCAGGGCCACTCATGAAAGTGCGCTGGCTGGTTCCGGTGGCAACGATCTTCTCCTCGTGCCATCCACCCAACACGTACGGGTTGAACCCGGACTTCGGCATCAGGTTGAGCACGAGATCCACGCCATAGAGACGAACGCTCTGCTGCGTTGACGGGGTTTGGCTGGCGGCCGCGAACAGCGAGTCGCCGTTTCCGTAAATGGTGTGAGTCTTCATCCACCCGTACGAGCCCTCGAGCGCGACGTGGCGTCCGAAGCCGATGCCGACCCGGCCGCCGAACATGCCGCGGTTGGCCAGGTTGACTTCCTTGGCCCACACGCCATAGCCACCGAACGGGGTGACGTCGAGGTGCAGGCCCCCGACCTCGGCGCTCGCCAGTCCCGGTGCGGCGAGGAGGCTGAGCAACAGGGCGGTTCGTGCTAGCAGACTCATTTGCGGTCGGATCATTCGTTACCCTCTCGATTCGGTTGGGTGAGGCATGCGCTTGCCGGCGAAGTCCGGCGGTTCCTCTCCGGAAGAAGGCAAGATCGGGGCCAGAAGGGTCCGAGGGGCATGAAACCCGCGCCAGATGCGCTTCGACGTCGATCGAGACCCCGCACGATTTTGTAGAAATGACCGTCCGGAGTTACATGCGCGCCGGGTTCACGGCGCTCGCTTGCGAGCGAAACCCGGCAATTACGGGGGTTGTTGCGCAGGGGAGGGATGGCACGAGAAGTGCTCCTTGAAATGTTCAAACTGACGGATATCCTCGTCTCGTCGTCATCGTCCTGATGCGCGCCATTCTGGGGCGCCGCGTGGTCAGAATCCCACACCCCACCAAGGAGTCATCTCATGAAGATTCTCGGAGCCGTGCTGGCCGTGGTTGGAATCATCATCCTGCTGTATGGCGGCTTTTCGTATAACCGCGAAAAGACCATCGTCGACCTCGGCCCGATCAAGGCCACGGCGACGGAGCAACACAACGTGCCCATCTCACCGATTCTTGGCGGGCTGGCGTTGCTCGGCGGCATCCTGTTGGTGGTGGTCTCGCGGAAGGGCCCCGCTGCCTGACGGGCGCTGGCTTCAGGCGGCGGGAACGGGCACGACGTCGGGGTCGCGGCGGCGGGCGAGGCTTCCGACGACCGCGATGAGCTCGTTCGGATCGGCGGGCTTGGACAGGTACATCTGGAACCCCGCGGCGAGAATGGTCACGCGGTCCTCGATCTTGGCGTACGCGGTCAGCGCCACCGCCGGCACGGTGCCACCCTCGGCGGCCGAGCGCAGGCGGATCTTCCGGATCAATGAGTAGCCGTCCTCGCCCGGCATGGCGATGTCCGAGACCAGGACGTCCGGCTGCCAGGTATCGAACACGGCGAGACCTTCGGCGGCGGAACCCGCAGCGCGGGCATCGGCGCCGCTCGCATGGAACAGCACGAGCAATGCCTCGCTCGCGCTCGGCTCGTCCTCCACCAGCAGTACGCGGATACCGTCCAGCCGGCGCAGGTGGACGGCAGCGAGCGTGTCCCGCGCGATCGGATGGCGGCGCGCCGGCTCGCCGTTCTGCCTCGCCGTGGCGAGCAGCGGCAGCTTGACGGTGAACCGCGCTCCGAACCCGGTCCCGTCGCTGAACGCGGTGATCTCCCCGCCGTGCAGCTCGACGATGTGGCGCACGATCGACAGCCCGAGGCCGAGGCCGCCGTGGCGGCGCATCGATCCTTCGGTGCCCTGGCGGAAAGGCTCGAAGATGTGGGGCAGGAGCTCGGGTTCGATGCCGATGCCGTTGTCGCCGACCGACACCTCGACATGGGACTCCGCGCGCTGGAGCACGACCTGCACGCGGCCGCCCCGGGGCGTGAACTTGATCGAGTTCGAGATCAGGTTCCACATCACCTGCTGGAGTCGCTCCGAATCCCCCGAGACGAGACCGGCGCGCTCATCGAGCACGAGTTGCAACTTGAGGAGCTTTGCGTCGACCGCCGGGGCCTGCGAGTCGGCGACGGTCTTGATCAAGGGAGAGAGATCGATCGGCCGCACATCGAGCCGGAACTTGCCGGAAACCACGCGAGACACGTCCACCAAATCGTCGATGAGCTGGACCTGGGACAGGACATTGCGCTCGATCACCTCGAGCGCGCGCTGCTGCTTCTCGGCATCGAGCGTTCCGCTTCGCAGGAGCTGGGTCCAGGTGAGGATCGGCGCCAGCGGGTTCCGGAGCTCATGGGACACGGTGGCGAGGAACTCGTCCTTGAGCTGGCTCGCGACTTCGAGCTGGGTGAGCGAGGCGCGGGCCGCGGTCTGGCCGTGCTCCGCCAGGGTCCGTGCCACGATCTGCTTGCGGTAGCTGCGCCCGAGGCCCGAGATCAGCAGCAGGCAAAGGACGACGAGCAGAAGGATGGTCACGACGGTCACGACGAGGAGGATCGTCTCGGCGCGCTGGACGTCGAGGAGCTGGAGCGCCCGGGCGTCGGTGAGCTTTTGGCCGCTCTCCGGTCCCACGAGCGCCATGTGCGAGATCAGGACGTGGGCGGTGAACAGCGTGGCGGCGCACGTGAGGATGGCAAGCGCGAACACCACGATGACGCCGCTGATGAGTCTGCGTTGGAATGACCACTCAGGCACGCGCGAACCTCGATTCTCGAGCAAGGTACTTGGAGCGCCGGTGACGGCGGGCGCAGTGGGGTCTTGAAACCGCCCGCAAACCGCGTCCCTGCGCTCCATCGCTCCACTCCCAATGCGGGAATGGTGCCAACATCCGAACGATTCGAACGGATTACCTCAACTCGTTGCCGGGCCCACGGATCCACCGTGCGCGCGCGCGTCGGCATGTCATCCGCGGGTACGCGCGCGGGAGTCCGGGGGGAGAAGAAACTTCAACCGATGGCAAAGTCTGCAAGCGGACGCGCGGAGGGGGCTCGGCTCGGGTCACTCCGCGGCGTAGACATGCAGGCGGTTGTAGAGCGTCTTGAGGCTGATCCCCAGGACCTGCGCGGCGGTCTTCTTGTTGCCGCCGGCCTGCTCGAGCGTCTTGAGGATGAGCGTTCGCTCCGACTCCTCGAGCGATCCGGCGGCCATGGTCGACGGCGGGGTGAGCCCGCGCCCGTCCGCGAGATCCGCGAACTCGATCACGCCCTCGGACAGGATGAAGGCGCGTTGCAGCTCGTTCTTGAGCTCGCGCACGTTCCCCCGCCAGGAGTGGGCTTGCACGCGTTCCCGCGCCGCCGAGCTCAAGCGCTTGGACGTCGCCTGCGCCGCGTTCATGCTCTCGAGGAACTCGTCGACGAGCAGCAGCGCATCGCCCGTGCGTTCACGCAGGGGCGGCAGGATGATCGGGAACACGTTGAGCCGGTAGTACAGGTCCTCGCGCAGCTTGCCGCCGTGCACGGCCTCGGCCGGGACCCGGTTGGAGGCCGCAATCAGCCGCACGTTCACCGGGATCGGGGTGTCGCCGCCCACGCGCATGAGCGATCCGGATTCGAGGACACGCAGCAGCTTGACCTGCAATTCGATCGGCATCTCCGTGATCTCGTCCAGGAACAGGGTGCCGCCTGCGGCACGCTCGAAACAGCCGCGCCGCATCTGGGACGCGCCGGTGAAACTGCCGCGTTCGTGCCCGAACAGCTCGCTCTCGATCAGGTTGGGCGGAAACGCCCCGCAATCGATGGGCAGGAAGGGCTTGTGGCGACGGTCGCTGAACTCGAAGATAGACTGCGCGACCAGGTCCTTGCCCGTGCCGCTCTCGCCCGTGAGGAACACCGTGGCATCCGTCGGCGCGACCTTCGCCATCAGGTCGTAGATATGCTGCATGGCGGGCGACATCCCGACCAGGCGCCCGAAGCGGCCCAGCTTGCGCAACTCGTCGCGCAGGGTGCCGACCTCCTCGCGCAGCGAGCGCAGACGGAGCACGTGGGTGAGGATGGCCCGAAGCCGGCGGTTGTCGAGGGGCTTGGTGAGGTAATCGAGGGCGCCCAGGCGCAGGGCTTCGATCGCGGAGTCGACCGTGGCGTCGCCCGAGATCATGACGACATCGCAGCCCGCGGACTCCTTGAGTTCCTTGAGGAGCCCGATGCCGTCCCCGTCCGGGAGGACGAGGTCGACCAGGGCGAGGTCCGGCGGTCCATTCTCGAGGTGGAGCCGAGCCTCTTTGAGAGAGCGGGCGCCCGTGACGGCAAAGCCCTCCTGCTCGGCGATTTCGGTCACGCCGGCCAGGAAGTCCTCGTTGTCGTCAATGAACAGGGCGGTCAGCATCGCGGTGGGCCTCATGGGGCTCAGCAGGTCGTTCTCGAATATCCCATGCGCGGCAGCACGGCTCTAGGTGAATCGCTCTCGTACGGCCGGTCGAAAAACCTTACACGGGGCCATCGCCGCCGGTTGCAACTGCATGGCGGGCAGGGGATTCGTATCGCCAGGTGGGTTGGTGGGCCTTGTTCACGTCGCACGCACCGAACCCGTGATCCGATCACCGGAGGCGCGGACTCAGACTTCTTCGAGACTCCGGGACCCCGTTGCGGCTACAGTTGTTGCGCCATGCTCTCGACCTCCGCCACCTGCCAGGACACCGGTGAAATTTCCCGTCCCAAGGGCGACCCTCGCCCCGCGCCCGGAAAAGCCTGATCGTGGCGACCCAGGGCCAGGCCACCGGGCTGTTGGTGGCGGTCAGCAACGGCAACCGCGAGGCGCTCAACGAGCTCCTGCCCCTCGTCTACGACGAGCTGCGCGCGATCGCCCGCCGCCGTCTGCGCCACGAGCGACCCGGGCACACGCTCGACACGGTGGGCCTCGTGAACGAGGCCTACCTCAAGCTGATTCGGCTCGAGCACATCCAGTGGAACTCGCGGGCGCACTTCCTGGCGATCGCCGCGCAGGCGATGCGCAATATCCTGGTGAACCACGCGCTCAAGCGGAAGCGCATCAAGCGCGGCGGCGGCGCGCTCCACGTGCCACTCGATGAGGTCGCTGGACTGCCGGCGGCGGAAGCCGACCGCATCCTCGCACTGCACGAAGCGCTGGATCGGCTCGCGGTCCTCAATCCGCGGCATGCACGCGTGGTCGAGTGCCGCTTCTTCGGCGGCATGACCATCGAGGAGACCTCGGCGGCGCTCGATGCCTCGCCGGCGACCATCAAGCGGGATTGGAACCTGCTGCGCCGGTGGCTCGGCCGCGAGCTCGGGGAAAACGAGTGAACAGCGAGCGCTGGGAGCGGATCCATCAACTCGTCGAAGGTGCTCTCGAATGCACCCCACCGGAGCGTCGTGAATTCGTCGTATCCGGCAGCGCGGGGGATACCGAGCTTTGCCGCGAAGTCCTGTCGCTGCTCGGGGCGGACGTCGTCGATGAGCTGCCGACACATTGGCTCGGTACCCTGGCGATTCCCGACACCGATCGATTCGCGCCCGGGGATCGCCTGGCCGACCGCTACCTCATTCGCCGGTTGATCGGTCGCGGCGGCATGGGGGAAGTGTACGAAGCCGACGATGAAGTGCTGGGCATCACGGTCGCGCTCAAGACGCTGCGCGCGATCGGCGGGCGGGACCCCTCCTCGGAGCAGCTCAAGCTCGAGGGGATGCTCGCCCGCTCGGTCTGGCATCCGAACATCTGCCGCGTCTACGAGCTCGGTCGGCACGGCGATGACGAGTCCGCCCTCTGGTTCCTCGCCATGGAGCCGTTGCCGGGCCCCACGCTCGAAGAGCGGCTGCGCGAGGTGGGGCGGCTCCCGCTGGACCTCGCCCTCGGCTTCGCCGAGCAGTTGGCCGGGGGACTCGGCGCCGCGCACCGCGCCGGCGTCGTGCACCTCGACCTCAAGCCCGCGAACGTCTTGCTGGTTTCACGGAACGGCGTCGAGCACGCGGTCATCACCGACTTCGGAATCGGCCAGGCATTGGCGCGGTCCGATCGCGCGGCACGCGGCGGCCGGCCCGGTGCGATCCTCGGCACGCCCGCGTTCATGGCACCCGAGCAATTGCGCGGGGAAGAAGTCGGTCCTGCCGCGGACATCTACGCGCTCGGAATCGTGCTCCACCTCATGGTCACCGGGTCGCTCCCGTTTTCCGGCCTGGCGACCGAGGAGCTGATCCGGCGCAAGCTCGAGGAGGAATCCCCGGCGCCGCGGGACGCGATGCCCGACCTCGATGCGCGCTGGGACGCGGTGATCCGGCGCTGCCTCGAGCGCGATCCACGGCGGCGGTTCGCGCGGGTCGAACACGTTGCCGGGGCGCTCGCCGGCCGGATCCAGGAGGAGCCCACCGGCCTCCCCGAACGCGTCGGCATTCCACGCGCCTCGCTGCCGTCCGAGCGCGACCCGTTCGTGGGACGCGAGCCCGAGCTCGTGGAGCTCGAGCGCGCCCGCCGGGCCGGTGAGCGTCTGTTGACACTCGTAGGGCCGGGAGGGATGGGCAAGACGCGCCTCGCGATTCACTTCGGCTGGCAAACCTCGGACGCCTGGCGGGGCGGGGCGTGGTTCTGCGACCTGACCGAGGCCGGAGACACCGACGGCATCGCTTCGGCGGTCGGCGTGTCGCTCGGCGTCCAGCTCGGGCGCGGAGACCCGATCCGGCAGCTCGGGCATGCGATCGCGGGTCGCGGACCGTGCCTGATCATTCTGGACAACTGCGAGCAGGTCGTCGCGCAGGTGGCCGAGACGATCGACCAATGGCGGTCGGCCGCGCCGGACGCGGGCTTCCTCGTCACCAGCCGCGAGCGCCTGGGGCTCGAGGGAGAGCACGCGCTGGCGGTGGAGTCGCTCCCGGTCGACGAGGCCCTCGATCTGTTCACGCTCCGGGCCCGCGGGCTCCGACCCGGGTTCGCGATGTCGGGAGATGACGCAGACGCTGCGCGCGAGATCGTGCGGCTTCTCGACGGGATCCCGCTCGCGATCGAACTCGCGGCTGCGCGAATTCGGGTCATGAGCGTGACGCAGATCCTCGAGGGCACAAGTCATCGATTCCGGTTGCTCGCCGGGGGCGGGGGCGCGCGTCACGAAACTCTCGAGCGAGCGCTGGACGGATCCTGGGAGCTGTTGGCGCCCTGGGAACGTGCGGCCTGGGAGCAGTGTGCGGTCTTCGAGTCTGGATGCACGCTCGAGGCCGCGTCCGACGTGCTCGACCTGGGTGCCTGGCCCTCGGCGCCGCCGACGGTCGACGTGCTCCGATCCCTCATCGACAAGAGTCTGCTTCGGTCGTTCGTGCCGCCGGCCGAGCCGGGCGAGCCCATTCCCGACGCCCGATTCGGCATGTACGTAACGCTGCAGGAGTACGCGCGCGCGAAACTGCGCTCGTCGGTGGACGCCGAGGCTGCGGCCGAGCGGCGGCACGGTTCGTTCTACGCGCGCTACGGAAGCGACGAAGTCATGGAGTCGGTCGACCGCCATGGCGGAGCTCCGCAGCGTCGTCGTCTCGAGTACGAGCTCGACAACCTGATCGGCGCGTGTCGGCGTGCGACCGCGCGTGGAGATGAGGAGACAATCGCTTCGACCTACCGGGCTGCGGTCCGGGTGCTCCGGGGGCGGGGGCCGCTGGGCACGGCGCTCGCCCTCGGAGGCGAGGCGCTCAAGAGGATGCGACTACGGAGCGCGCGTTGGGCCGGCGTTGCACTCGATTTCGGGGAGGCAGAATGGTTCGCCGGGCAGATCGAGAGCTCACGCACCCACCACATGATGGCGCTCGAGTTCGCGCGTGAGAGCGGGGACCCGCGTCTCGAGGGCCGGGTCGCCGGGCCCCTCGGACGGGTCTGCTTCTTCCTCGGTCAAATGGACGAAGCTTCCGAGGTCCTCGAGGCGGGGATGGCGGCTGCGCGTTCGGTGAACGACGCTCGGGCGCTGTGCGTCGCACTCAACGTCCTTGGAATGATGCATCACGAATTGGGGCGCAGCAAAGCGGCCCTGGAAGTCTACGAAGAGGCGCTCGCGATCACGCGGGCCCTCGGGGACCGCGCACAGGAAGCGGTGACCATGGTGAGCATCGGAGTTCTCCGCCAACACTACGGCGGCCTCGACGAGGCAGGCGAACTCTTCGAGGCCGCGCTCGCCATCTACCGGGAGATGGGGAACCGTCGCTCGGAAGGGATCGCGCGTCTGAACCTGGGGAGCGTCCGGACCGACCAGGGGCGGCTGACGGAAGCGCGAGTGCACGCCGAGGCGTCGCTCGCGATTGCCCGGGCGATCGGTGCGCGGGTGGGCGAGGGGAGGGCCTTTACCTTGCTCGGCGAGCTTCACACCGAATTGGCAGAGCTAGAGCTGGCGCGATCGCACTTCGAGCGCGCGCTCGCAATTCATCGCGAACTCGGCGATCGACGCGTCGAGGGGATTCTCGTCGGCCAGCTCGGGCGCCTGCTCGAGCTGACTGGCGAGCCCGCGAAGGCGCTCCCCGAATACGAGCACGCCATCGCCATTCACCGCGAGGTCGGCAACCGATATTACGAAGCCGCCGACCTGTCTGGTCTGGCCGGCATCTGGCTCGCACTCGGATCGCGCCGGGAGGCTCGAAATGCGCTCGCCATCGCCGAGCCCATGGCGCGGGAGATCGAGGCCCGTTACGAACTCGCCCGGGTCCTCTGTGTCCGCGCGGAACTCGAGTGCGCGGAAGGGGACGCGGATACCGCCCATTCCGCCCTCGCCGAGGCGGAGTCCCTCGCGGCGGACTTGGACACGACCGGCGCCTCCCAGCTCAGCGGAGCGCTCGCGCGGGCGCGGCGAGCGCTCGACGGCGCAGGGCTCGCCTCCCCGCCGAACGCCCCCCGCTCTTGATTCAGTGCAGCAGACCGATGCGCTGGTGGGCCCGGAACGCTTCCGCTTCGAGCCGGACGAAATCGACTCCCGGGGCAACCGACGTCCCCGCGTCGTTGTGGACGAGTATCCGGGTTCGGCACGCGCGCGGCCTCGGCGCGCTCGAGCCCCACGATCGCTTCGGCACCGCTTCCCGCGGCGATGGCCTCCATGAGCCGGCCTTCGCTGGAGCACGGGCCGGCGAACGCGATCAGCGAAGCAGGACCACCCGCGTAGTCCGGAGTTTGCCCTCCGAGCGCGCCACCACGAAATAGATGCCTGAGGGCAGCCCGCTGCCTGCGCGTCTCACCTGGTCGAGGTCGAAGTCGTGCACCCCGGCCTCGAACTGGCCGTGCGCGATCGTCGCAATGCGCCGCCCGGCGACAGTCTGGAGCGCGACGTCGACCGCCGATGACGCGCCGAGCGTCAGCCGCACGCGCAGCGGTCCGCGCGACGGCTGTGCGCCGAGCAGCGCGAGCTGCATGCCCGGAACGGCCGGCGGCGCCACGGGGTCCACTCCGACCACCGTGCCAAGCGGGAGGAACTCCGCACCATCGACGTTGCCGTCGCCATTCCCCGCCGGGGCCTGGGCGAGTAGGGCGCCTCCACTGCCCGGCGCGTACTTCGCGAGCGCCAGGTAGACATTCGGCGGGTTCGCGCCGTAGAGCAACCCGAGGTCGATCACGCCTTCGAGCACCGCGGACGAGGAGTCGGTGGTGATGGTCGTCAACGGCGCCTCCGCTGCGTCCGCCCACGCCGACGGATCCCCGCTCGAGCGCCCGAACAGCGACGCGCTCCAGGCGCCCGCCTGGCCGGCCTTGCCAAGCGGCGCTGCGCGCAGCGTACCGCGCGCGTCCGACAGCAGCACCACCATGTCGGCACCCTGCGCGGCCGCCGCGTTCGTGGCGAGGTAGAGCTGCGGCGGGTTGTACGTGCCGTAGAGCGTGATGCCGCCGTTCGAGGCGAGCGGGCGGGCGTTCGGGTCGAGCGCGCCGTCCATGACGAACTTGCCGGCGGGCCTGGGCGGAGGCAAGTGGTTCAGAGCCTCGTTCTCGCGGGCCGTGAGCTCGATGGCGACGTCGTTCAGGGCGGCGGTGCTCGCGTGTTTCATGTCGATCCGCGGGCAGCGGACCGCCGGATTCCGGAAGGCCTCGCTCTTGCGAAAGTTGTACTTTAGGTTCGCCCAGTCGGAATAGGGCGCGAGGATGTCGGTACTCGACGAGTCGGTGAACACCACCCCGTCGCAGCCCGTTGCGCCGAACTGGAGAGAATTGACGTCCACGCGGACATAGGAGGCGATCGTGCCGTCTCCGTTCCAGTCCACACCCGCACCCGGCTCGAGCCGGGCCTGGCGCACGACGTGGTTCGCATCGGTGTAGGGAACCGTCACGATCGGGTATGCGTTGGCGGGCACCTGGAGGCCCACCGATTCGTCGAGCACCTGCTCGACGAGCACCCCGAGCGGTGCGTGAGAATAGTCGAGTCGCCACGACGAGGGTGCCTGCCACTCCGGGCGGGGGTAGGCCCAGGCGTAGTTCATGACGCTGTAATAGTTCGGCTTGTACTGATCGTTGTCGCCACCGCCGTGGAACAGCCCGAGCGTGTGTCCCAGTTCGTGCATGAACGCGCCTGCGTTGAGACGCGGATCGGTGCGATTCGTCCATCCGCACGCACCTGTGCTCCCCAGCGCGATCACGAAGTCGTCCCCACCATCGCCGCCCGAGAGCTCGGCAACGCCGCCTCCGGTCGAGTCCTCCTGCTCGCAGAATGTGCGCACCCACATGCCGTAGCGATAGGCGAGGCGCTTGGCACCGAGGATGAACCGGTGATTGGGATCGGTCTTCTCGGCCATGGTCCCGAAGGTCTTGTCCTTGATCTGGTCGAATCCCGCAAACATGACGGGCAAGAATTCTTCGGTGATGTTCGTCTCGTCGAGCGCGGCATGGAGATTGATCCCGTCGAGGCCGTCGGGATTCTGGACCTCAGCCTGGGGCGCGGTCGCGAATGCGTCGATCACCATCTGGATGGACTGGGGCGGCGGCGCCTGGTCGTTCATCGCGTCCAACTCGATGAAGATGTCCTTGTGGTTCGAGCGCGCCCCGCGCGCATAGAGATCGAGATCGATCACGCCGTCACTGTTGATATCGATGCCCCAGTTCTGGGTCTCCCAGCAGTCAAAGAGACCGTCCCCATCCGAGTCCTTCGTGCACAGACACTGGGAGAATTCCGAAGTCGAGCCGTCGAGGACATCGGTCGCCGTCGCCGTGATGTAGTTCGGGACGATGATTCCAGGCGTGACCACGATGAAGTACGCGTTCCCGCCCAGATCGGTCGTAACGACCTGCGAGGCACGGAAGTCGCGACCTTCGCCGAAATGCGACGTGCCACAGGTCAGGTTGTCGTAGAGGTTGATCCGGTACGACCGGCTCGGGTGGCTGTTGAACCGGCCGAAGACCTGGAGGTCGGTGCCTACCACGGTCGCGGAATCGAGGATGGGGAAGTTCTGCAAGTCGTTCGCGCCCGTGTCGGCGTCGAGGGAGTCGTTGATCGTCAGGCCGCGCGGGAAGTTGTCGATGCCGAACTTCGCGTTCTGGAAGATCGAGTTCTTCTCGATCAGGTTCTTCGTGCCACTCGAATCCCACACCCCCGCGCCCTGGTTGAACGCGATCGTGTTGCCCTCGTTGACGAAGTTCGACGAGGCGCTGAGCACGACGCCGTCCGCGCCGTTGGGGAGGGCGGTCCCGCCGAACACGTTCGTCCCGATGCGGTTCCCCTGGACCTTGTTGCCGGTTGCGCCCGCCTGGCGAATCTCGACGCCAAAGCTGGTGTTCCCCGAGATCAGGTTGCCCTCGCCGATCCCCGTGCCGCCAACCGTGTTGTTCGGCGTGTTGACGATCGCGACGCCCTTGAATACGGGAAGCGCCGAGGTGCCGCTCGAGTCCGTCCCGATGTAATTGCCGATGATCCGGTTCTGGTTCGCGCCGTTGATCAGCTGGATGCCGTTGAAATTCGACCCGCCGATCACGTTGCGCGCGCCGACGGTGGTTCCTCCGATCACGTTGTTCGATCCGCCTTCGATCACGACGCCGTTGCCGTCGCCGAGCGCGCCGGACCCCGCGGCGTCCGTGCAGAGGAAGTTGCCCTGGACGACGTTGCCCGTGGCCGCCGTCCCGAAGAGATAGACCGCCGGGAATTCGTTTCCGCCGATCACGTTCCGCCCCGCGGGCGTCGTGTCCCCGATGACGTTGTTCTTCGCGCGGTCGATGTTGACCCCGTTCTGCTGGTTGCCGAAGTCGAGGTTGCCCGTGGGATCGGTGCCGATGTAGTTGCCCTGGACGATCGTGCGCTGCGCGTCGAGGCCGATGAAGATCCCGGGGAGCGCGTTCCCCGAGATCACGTTCCGCGCCCCGGGGACCTTGCCGCCGATCGTGTTGTCCGAGGAGTCGAGGAAGATGCCGTTGCCGCCATTCGGCAGGACGCCGGTGCCGAACGCGTTCAGCCCGATCCAGTTCCCCTGGATCGTGTTGAAGCCGCCGTTGCCGACGCCGATCTGGATTCCCGAGGAGGTGTTCCCCGAGAGCACGTTGCGCGCCTGCGCCGTCGTGCCCCCGATCCGGTTCCCGGTCGAGGCGTTGAAGATCGCGATGCCGTTGACCGCGTTCGGGCGGGCGATGAACCCGCTGGCGTCCGTGCCGATCCAGCAGCCCTCGATCACGTTGTTGCCGAGGGCGTCGAGCACGATGCCGAACCCTCCCGACCCCGTTGTGGCCCAGCGGTTGATGATGAGCCCGCGCACGGTGGAGTTGCCGCCCTGGATCACGAGCCCGATCGCGTTGCCGCCCGCCGCCGCGCCCGAGAGCTCGATGATCGGGGTGCCCGCATACCCCGGCTGGGTCGTTCCGTCGAGGATCAGGGGATCGGTGACGTCGGGGAGCTGAGTCGTGGGCGAGATCGACTGATACCCGCCGCCCGAGATCGCGAACGAGATGAAGTCCAGGCCCGCGTTCGAGTTCGCAGAGGTGATGGCGGCGCGCAGCGAGCCCGGCCCCGAGTCGAGCGTGGTGGTGACCACGTAGGTGTTCTGGACACGCATCGGCGTTTCCAGCGCGGCGATCACCGGCGGTGCCGCCGGCCGGGGAGCGACGACCGTGGTGTAGTCGACCTGCGCCGGGGCGGGGAATTCGGAGGGCTCGTTGCCGCGACCCACGCCGTAGCCTGCGGGAAATCCAGCCGCGCCGGCCGACAGGGGCAGCGCGAGGAACAACGAGACCAGGACGGCGCGGGAGGAAGGAGTCATCGCGGTTTCTCCGGGCAGAGGGTTTGGAAGGGGGAGACTCCTGCTTCAATCGTTCGAACCTCGATCCGCGAACGTGGGGAGCGGGGCGTCATGGACTGAGCACCACGAATCGCCGCGTGCGCGCGCCCGGGCCCTGCTGCAGGCGGACGAAGTAGACACCGGCCGCGGGGCGCCGTTCGGTGGCGAGGTCGACCGCGTGATGCCCGGCGCCCAGCGAGCCGACCTCCCGGGAGACGACGCGTCGGCCGGCGACATCGAACAGCTCGAGGTTCGCGGCCGCGTCCGTCGGGAGCGTGAAGCGCACGATCATCGCGCCCACCCGGCTCGGGTTGGGGCTCGGGGACTCGAGCGCAAGCCCGAGCGCCCGGTCGCCCGACACGCCGACAGGCGCATCGCCGAGCTGGCCGTTCGCCTTCACCCCCTGGGCGTAGATGTCGCTGTCGCCGAACTCGCCGGTGCCGTTCCGGCCGTCCTCCCAGGCGAGGACGGCGCCGCCCGCGCCATCGGCGACGATGGTGGGTGAGACCTGCCGTAGGCCCGCCGTCGAGAGCGCGCGGCCATCGGCCGGCCAGGCCGGATCCACGGCACCGCCGGCCGTCACATGCTGGGCGAAGAGGTCGGCTTCCAAATCCTCGAGGTCGTGCCACGTGACGATCGCGCCGCCCGCGCCGTCCGGTACCATCCGCGGGGACACTTGGTTTCCCGTCGCCAGGCAGAGTGCGGTGCCCGTCGTTGGCCAGGCGGGATCGAGTGCTCCCGTCGCGAGGACGTGCTGGGCGTAGATGTCGCGGTTGGCGTCCCGGTTGTCGTCCCAACTCAGGAGGGCGCCCCCCGCTGCGTCGGAGACGATCGCGGGGGAGGAGTGATCGTTGTAGTCCGAGATCACGACGCGGCCGCCGGCGGGCCAGGCGGGATCGATCGCGCCCGACGCCTGGACGTGCTGGACGCGGATTTCCCGCGTTCCGCCGTTCCACTGCGCCCAGGTGACGAGAGCGCCTCCGCTCCCGTCGAGGGCCATCGAGAGACCGCTCTGGTCGCCTCCCCTGAGGGCGATGGCGCGTCCGGCCGCTGGCCAGGCGGGGTCCACGACACCGGTGGACAGGATGCGCTGGCCGAAGATGCCGACCTCTCCGTTCCGATAATCCTCCCAGATCACGATGGCTCCCCCGGCACCGTTCGAGATGGCGATCGGTCGTGTCTGGCCGGCGAGGGAGTTCGTGAGCAACACGCCATTGGCGGTCCACTGCGGCACCCCGCTGGAGTTCACGCGCTGGGCATAGATCCTGGCGTTTCCCGTGCGTTCGTCGTCCCAGGTGATGACGGCGCCGCCGCTCCCGTCCGGAACGATGGCGGGGTGGGATTGAAAATTCGTGGCCGTGCAGATCCCCACCCCGTTGGCCGTCCACTTCGGTACTCCCAGGGAGTCGACCCGCTGCGCGTAGATGTCGAAGGCGGCGCCCCGATAATCGCTCCACGTGACGATGGCGCCGCCGCTCCCGTCGGGGGCGACCTTCGGTTCGTACTGGTCCCCGGTGGCCGCACAGATCGCCACGCCGCCGACCGTCCAGCGCGGAGTTCCGGTGCCGGCGACGCGCTGGACGTAGATGTCGCGCGGACCGCCGCGCTGGTCGTCCCACGCGACAATCGCGCCGCCGCTCCCGTCCGGCGCGGCTTCCGGATACCGCTGGCCCCCGGTGGACAGGCATAGGGGCACATTCGCCGCCGGGTCCGAGGGCCAGGCCGCCGCGGCCGACCGCGGCAGGAGGGCGAGGAGCACGAGGGCAGAGAGTTCCGAGGAATAGGGGAGCGATCGCATGGACATGGGGCTCTCCGCGCCAATTGGGAGTTCAGGTGTCGAAACTACGCCGCGCCGGAGCCAGGGGGGCCACGCTCGATTTCCTAAGCACGAATCGTCTCGGAATTGGCTCACGGGGAAATGATTCCGCGAGCGACACCCCCGAAAAACGGCGTTCCTTTCGGTCCCTTTCCGGGTCTAAGTCCACGGTTCTGCCGCGCCCGCACCCGGGACTGCAAAAACTTCTGTGTAAACGGCCATCAAGGGGCTTGCCAGGCGCGTCGTCGAGCGCGTGCTCGAGGGTGAGTTGGCGACTCCTCATGGCTACGAGAAGCATGTCGCCGAGGGCCGCGGTAGCGGCAACTCGCGCAACGCGTTGTTCGAAGCCAGCAGGAAGCAATACGGCAGTCCGCGCGGGTGAAAAGCCCTCGAGGAGGAAGAGCTCCGTGTCGGTCGCAAGCGGGTGGCGCGCCTGGCGCTGGAACAGGGCCTCAAAGCGCGCACTCGACGCGGCACTGAAGCGTCGCTGCCCGAGGAGCGAGCTCTTGCTCCAGCCTGGCAACTGCTACGATAACGCCGTCCTGGGGAGCTCTTTCTCGACCGTGAAGAGCGAGCTACGTGATCGCTTCGACAGCTGCGGAGAAGCGAAGGAAGATGGAGCTGTTCGATTCCATCGAAGTATTCTACAAGCAGAAGCGTCGGAATTCGACCAACGGCCAGATCGGTCTGCTCGCTTTCGAGAAGGCGAGGGCAACTGGGCCAGCGTAATCAAACCGTCCACGGAATCGGGGCAAGGTCACCGTGCTCGACGTGATCCAGCGCTGCGCCTTCAGCTACTTTCTTCAGGAGACCAACCTCGCGAACGGTTTGGTCCGCGACAAGACGCGCGCCGACTGGCCATCGAGCATTGCGGCCGTGGGGCTCGCGCTCACCGTTTACCCGGTCGGCGTGGAGCGCGGATTCGTGACACGCGCCGAGGCGGTGGAGCGCACGTTGACCGCGCTGCGATTCTTCTGGCACAGCAAGCAGGGGCCCGAGCCCGATGCGACCGGCTACAAGGGTTTCTATTACCACTTCCTCGACATGAAGACCGGTGCGCGGGCGATGGGGTCCGAACTGTCTACGATCGACTCCGCCCTGCTGCTTGGTGGCATCCTGACCGCGGCCGCGTACTTCGCCGCGGACGCCCCGGCGGAACGGGAGATTCGCGACCTCGCGGACCGGTTGTACGCGCGGGTCGATTGGCAATGGGCCCAGGACGGCGGCGCCACCGTCACCCACGGCTGGACACCGGAGGGAGGGTTCCTCCCGTACCGTTGGCGTGGGTACGACGAGGCGCTCCTGCTCTACGTCCTCGGGCTTGGATCGCCGACGCACCCGCTCCCCGCGGAGAGCTACCGGGCCTGGTCGTCGACCTACAAGTGGGTGACCGTCGAGGGCACCTCGTTCCTGTACGCCGGGCCGCTGTTCACGCATCAGCTCTCCCACGTGTGGATCGACTTTCGCGGCATCCAGGATGACTTCATGCGGGAGCGCCGGATCGACTATTTCGAGAACAGCCGCCGCGCCACGCTCGTGCAACAGCAATATGCCATGCGCAATCCGCGCGGGTTTGCGAAGTACGGGCGGCATTGCTGGGGGATCACGGCAAGCGATGGACCGGGGGAGAGCATCCACGTCGTGAACGGCATTGAGCGGCGATTCTTCGACTATCTCGCGCGGGGAGTCCCCGACGGTCCCGACGACGGCACGATCGCTCCGTGGGCCGTGGTTGCATCGCTGCCGTTCGCGCCGGAGATCGTGCTGCCGACGCTCGAGTACTTCCATGGGCTGCACCTCTCGGACCTTCACCCCTACGGCTTCAAGGCGACGTTCAATGCGACGTTTCCCGTGGCTGACGGTTCTCCGCTGGGGTGGGTGTCGCCCTGGCACTTCGGCATCAACCAGGGGCCGATCATCGCGATGATCGAGAATCACCAATCCGGATTGGTTTGGCGGCTGACACGCCAGTGTCCGCCGATCGTCGCAGGGCTGCGGGCCGCCGGATTTAACGGAGCGTGGCTTTCTCCCACGGTCTCTCCGGGAGCATTCCGGTGACCGCGCCACACCACTCGAGAGCACAAGGCCGGCGATTGTAACTTTCTTAACAACGCGTTTCTACGGGCTGCAGTGTGGGCTGCCGGGCCCTGCCGCCGCCTTGTTCTGCCCCCGAAGCCGCGCGTAAGGTTCCTGCTGACTTGCGGTCATGATTCCGTGGCGCACAAATTACCCTATTCGGTCGGGGTAACTCGCCGCATGTCTGGAGCGCGCCGGTGCACGATCAAACAGGACTTCGAGCGTTGCCGACACATGAGTGCTTTCATTCGGATGAGTGTCACGCGGGCACTTCGGAATTAAAGAGGAGCCGATCGTCGTGAGGAGCGAGAACCATCGACGGGCGCTGTACGGGCAGGGGCCATGAAGATCAGTCCCCTGGCCGGCAAGCCGGCTCCGCCCTCGATGCTGGTGGACGTGCCGCAGCTCGTCAGCGCTTACTACACCGGGGTGCCCGATCCCGCCATCCTTGCACAAAGGGTCGCATTCGGCACCTCGGGGCACCGCGGCTCCGCCTTCCTGAACACTTTCAACGAACGGCACGTCCTCGCCATCACGCAGGCGATCTGCGGCTATCGCGTACGACAGGGCATCGACGGCCCGCTCTATCTCGGCATCGACACGCACGCGCTGTCGGAGCCGGCCTGCGCGAGCGCGCTCGAGGTGCTGGCGGCCAATGGCGTGCACGTCATGCTGGCGGAGCACGACGAGTACACTCCGACGCCGGCGGTGTCACACGCGATCCTCGCCCACAACCGCGGGCGAACGAACGGTCTCGCTGACGGAATCGTCGTCACGCCATCGCACAACCCCCCTGAGGACGGCGGGTTCAAGTACAACCCTCCGCACGGGGGGCCGGCGGGGACCGAGGTCACTCGTTGGATCGAGACGGAAGCAAACGCGTTGCTTGCGCGAGACCTCCACGGGGTGTCGCGAATGCCCCATGAGCGAGCGCTTCGGGCCGCAACGACCCACCGCTTCGATTTCCTCGATGCGTACGTCCGCGATCTTGCCGCGGTGATCGACATGGAGGCCATCCGTGGGGCGAGCCTCCGCCTGGGCGTGGATCCGCTCGGCGGCGCCGGGGTCCACTACTGGGCCCCGATCGCCGAGCGCTACGGCCTGAACCTCACGGTCGTCAGCGAGACCGTCGACCCGACCTTCGGCTTCATGACGGTGGACTGGGACGGGCGCATCCGGATGGACCCGTCGTCGCGCTACGCGATGAAGCGGTTGATCGACTTGAAGGATCGCTTCGATCTTGCCGTCGCGTGCGACACCGACCACGACCGGCACGGGATCGTCACCCGCAACTCGGGGTTGCTACCTCCCAATCACTATCTCGCGGTCGCAATCCACCACCTGTTCGAACATCGACCGCTGTGGTCCGCGAGCGCCCGCGTGGGTAAGACCGTGGTGAGCAGCGCGATGATCGATCGTGTCGCCGCGAAGCTGGAGCGGGGACTCTACGAGGTCCCGGTCGGATTCAAGTGGTTCGTCGACGGGCTGCACGACGGCTCGATCGGCTTCGGCGGCGAGGAGAGCGCGGGCGCCTCGTTCCTGCGCCGCGACGGCACGGTTTGGACGACGGACAAGGATGGCATTGTCGCCGCGCTGCTTGCGGCGGAAATCACTGCGTACGCGGGGCGCGACCCGGGCGAGCTCTACCGCGACCTGGCCAGGGAGTTCGGCGAGGTGGTTGCCGACCGGTTCGAGGCGCCCGCGACCCCGGCGCAGAAGCAGTTGCTGTCGGCCCTTTCGCCCGAACAGATTCGCTCTACGCACCTGGCGGGCGAGGCGATCCAGAGCATCCTCACGCGCGCCCCCGGCAACGACGCGCCGATCGGCGGCGTGAAGGTGATCGCCGAGGGCGGCTGGTTCGCCGCGCGGCCCTCCGGTACGGAGGACATCTACAAGATCT
>JBDTYW010000001.1:0-25546 GCA_040005445.1 Candidatus Eiseniibacteriota bacterium | reverse complement strand
TCGCGCGAGAGGATCGAGTGCTGGTGCAGGCCCTCGAGCACGAACTCCATCGCGGGGCCGAGCTCGGACGCGTCCAACGCCTGCAGGTGCTTGACCGCGAGCGGCTCGAGGCCCTGGACTGCTCGCAGGCCCTGGGCGAACTCCTCGGCGCTCGACTCGTCCGAGATCTCGATCGTCTTGCCCGAGGCGAACCAGTCGACGATCGGCTTGTAGACCTGGTTGGTCGAAGCATCCTTGCCGCGCGTCTTGTATGCGTCGGGGAACGTGCGCGCGAACAGCGCCTTGACCGCCTTGCCGATCAGGTGGCGCGCGACGTTCGCCGAGCCCTCCTGCTCGCCCTCGTAAACCAGCTCGACCTTGCCCGAGATCGCCGACACGGCCCCGTACAGATCCGCCAGGCGCGGTCGCACGGTCGCCTCGCCGGTGCGCAAGCCGCGGCGCTCGGCGTTCGAGACCAGGTTCTCCATGAGCGAGATCGTCATGCGCGCGGACACGCCCGAGCTTTGATCGACATACTCGGACTTGCGCGCCTGAACCGCGACCTCCTCGATCAGTTCCTTGAAGTAGTACGGCACGTCCACCTTGACCGCGCTCGCGCGCTGGGTCCACGCCTCCTGGTCGGTGATCGTGATGCCGTCCTCGAGCGCGAGCGGGTAGTGCGTCATGATCTGCGACGCGATGCGGTCGCGCAGCGGCGTGATGATGTTGCCGCGGTTCGTGTAGTCCTCGGGATTCGCGGAGAACACGAGCAGCATGTCGAGCGGGATGCGCACCGGGAATCCCCGGATCTGCACGTCCTTCTCTTCGAGGATGTTGAGCAACCCGACCTGGATGCGCGGCTGGAGGTCGGGCACCTCGTTGATCGCGAAGATGCCGCGGTTCGTGCGCGGCACGAGCCCGTAGTGGATGACCTCCTCGTCGGCGAACGCGAGCTTCTTGGTCGCGGCCTTGATCGGGTCGATATCGCCGATCAGGTCCGCAATCGAGACGTCGGGCGTGGCGAGCTTCTCGTTGTAGCGCGCGTCGCGCCCGATCCATGCGATCGGCAGCGCGTCGCCCAGCTCGCGCGCGAGGCGCTTGCACGGGGCGCAGATCGGCGCGGTCGGCTCGTCGTGGATCTCGCAGCCCTCGATCACCGGCACCGCCTCGTCGAGGAACGACTTGAGCTGGCGCAGGATGCGGGTCTTGGCCTGGCCGCGCAGACCGAGCAGGATGAAGTCGTGGCGCGAGAGGATCGCGTTCTCGAGCTGCGGGATGACCGTCTTGTCGTAGCCGATGATGCCGGGGAACAGCTCCGCGCCGGACTGGATGCGCGCGATCAAGTTCTCGCGCATCTCCTCCTTGACGGTGCGAGGGCGGTAGCCCTGCGCCACGAGCTGGCCCAGGGTGCGGGGACGGTCGTTGTGTGCGCTCATGAAGTCATGTCCTGGTTGCGATGCACGAAGCAGGATCGAAATCGCGAAATCGTCAGGTCGGAGTATACACCCGCGGTGGGCTACCGGCGTGGCTCGGCAAGCGCCTCCACCGGGATTACCGGTAGGCGGGCAGGCCGGTGACGGCCTCGCCGAGCACGAGCGTGTGAATATTGTGCGTGCCCTCGTAGGTCTTCACCGACTCGAGGTTGCACATGTGGCGCATCACCGGGTACTCGCCCGTGATGCCGTTCGCGCCCATGATGTCGCGCGACTCGCGTGCGATGTCGAGCGCGATCTCGCAGTTGTTGCGCTTCGCCATCGAGACCATCTCGGGCGTGTGCAGCTTCTGCTCCTTGAGGCGGCCGACCTGGAGCGCGAGCAGCTGGCCCTTCGTGATCTCGGTGATCATGTCGGCGAGCTTCGCCTGGATGAGCTGGAACGAGCCGATCGGCTTGTCGAACATGATCCGCACCTTCGAATATTCCAGCGCAATGTGGTAGCAAGCCATCGCCGCGCCGAGCACGCCCCAGCTGATGCCGTAGCGCGCCTGCGTCAGGCAGCCGAGCGGCGCCTTGAGGCCCTCGCCGTTCGGCAGCAGCGCATCCTTGCCGACGTGGACGTCCTGCAGGATCAGCTCGCTCGTGACCGAGGCGCGCAAGGAATACTTGCGCTTTTGCTCCGGCGCGCTGAAGCCCTTCGTGCCCTTCTCGACGAGGAAGCCGCGAATCGAGCCGCCGTCGAGCCGCGCCCACACCACCGCGACGTCGGCGATCGTGCCGTTCGTGATCCACATCTTCGCGCCGTTCAGCACGTAGCCGCCGTCGACGGTCTTCGCGGTGGTCTTCATCCCGGCGGGGTTCGAGCCGAAGTCGGGCTCGGTCAGGCCGAAGCAGCCGATCTTCTCGCCGGCCGCGAGCTTCGGCAGCCAGAACTTCTTCTGCTCTTCGGAGCCGTAAGCGTAGATCGGGTACATCACGAGCGCGCCCTGCACCGAGACGAACGAGCGCAGGCCGGAGTCGCCGCGCTCGAGCTCCTGCATGGCGAGCCCGTACGCCACGTCGCCGATGCCTGCGCAACCGTACTCGACCGGGAGGTTCGCGCCCAGGAGGCCGAGCTCGGCGATCTGCGGAATGACCTCCATCGGGAACGTCGCAGCCTCGTAGTGGTGCTCGACCAGCGGCAGGTACTTCTCCTCGACCCAATCGCGCACCGCCTGGCGAATGGTCTTCTCCTCGTCGGTCAGGAGATCGTCGATGCGCAGGAAGTCGACTCCGTTGAAGACGGCCATGGATCCTCCGGTGGGAAATCACTGGGCCGGCGCGGGCCCGCCTTCACGCAAGAGAGGGACGACGATTGCGGAGGGAATGTGGGCCGGCGGCCTGCCGGACGGGGGAAATGTAGCCGATTCGCCCGGGATGCGCTAGCGTCCCCGGATCCACCCCGCCGTGGAGGCCCGCGTGACCGAAACGCCCCAGCCGCACAAGGACGCCGAGCGCAAGGCGGACTTCCTAGTCGCCCGCTTCGAGAAGTGGGCGCTCCCCCGCATCGCTGCCCGGCTGCCGCGCTGGGTCATGCCCGACCACCTGACGGGCCTCGGGATCGTGGCCGCGACGTGGATCGCGTTCTGCTACATGAAGTCGAACGCGAACCCGCTCTGGCTCTACGGCGCATCGCTCGGGATCGTGCTGCACTGGTTGGGCGACAGCCTCGACGGCACGCTCGCGCGCGTGCGGAAGATCCAGCGGCCGCGCTACGGTTTCTACCTCGACCACCTGACCGACGCCTACTCGACCACGGCGATCGGCCTCGGGCTCGGTCTCTCTCCTTATATGTTGCTGTCGGTCGGGTTCGCGGGTGTGATCGCGTACCTGATGCTGTCGATCAACGTGTATCTCGAGACCTACGTGTTTGGCCGATTCAGCTATGGTTACGGGTCGCTCGGCCCGACCGAGGTGCGCATCGTGCTGCTCGCGCTCAACCTGCTCGCGGGGGCGCTGACCCCGCTGCCGTTCAAGCTGTTCGGCGTCGAGATGACGGTGTTCGACATCGCCGGCATCGCGATCACGTTCGTCATGCTCGGGCTGCTCTTGTCCCGCGCGCTGGCGAACCTGAAGGAGCTGGCGATCGCCGAGCCGGCGAACGTGGTCAAGAACGATCCACCCGAAGCCCCCACGAACGAATAGGAGGAGCGCATGAACCTCGGAGCGTTTTCGATCAGCCTGGCGGTCAAGGACCTTGCCGCGTCGAAGGCCTTCTACGAGAAGTTCGGCTTCACGGTCTTCGGCGGCAATGCCGAACAGAACTGGCTGATCCTGAAGAACGGCGACCACGTGATCGGCCTGTTCCAGGGCATGTTCGACAAGAACATCCTGACGTTCAACCCGGGATGGGACAGCAACGCGCAGAAGCTCCCCGAGTTCACCGACGTGCGCGAGTTGCAGCGCCTGTTGAAGGCGGCAGGCGTCCCGTTGACGTCCGAGGCCGATGAATCGACGACCGGCCCCGCGAGCCTCTTCGCCGTCGACCCCGACGGCAACCCGGTCCTCCTCGACCAGCACGTGTAGGCGCGGTCATGTCCGGACGTTCCCTGCCGCGCCAACCGGGCGGCATCGTGAAGATCGACCATGTCCAGCTCGCGATGCCGGCGTCGAGGTGACCGAGGACGACAAGCTGCCGGGTCACGATCGGGTCTACGTGATGGACCCGTTCGGCAATCGATTGGAGCTGCTGGAACCCCGCGCATGAGGCCATGCCGCGCTGCTCGAACACCTCCTGGCCGTGGCCCGCGAGCGCGGCTGCCGGCGCGTGAGTCTCGAGACCGGATCGATGCAGGCGTCCGCGGACTACGTCCCGGACCCGCAGGAGGAATGGCGATGGGTGCGGGGACGTCGTGAGGGTCACCGGCGGCCCAGGGGGTTCGGAATGACGCACGAGATCCGCTTGCGCGAGGTGGCCGCCGAGGACATCCCCGTCTTCTTCGAGCACCAGCGCGACCCCGAGGCGACGCGGATGGCCGCGTTCCCGGCGCGCGACGAGGCCGCGCACGTGGCACACTGGGCGAAGATCCTTGCCGACACATCCGTGATCAAGCGCGCGATCCTGTGCGATGGCGAAGTCGTCGGCAACATCGGGAGCTGGGAGAAGGACGCCCGGCGGGAGCTCGGCTACTGGATCGACCGGGCTCACTGGGGGCGGGGCATCGCCACGCGGGCGCTCTCCGAGTTTCTCGGGATCGTGCACACGCGGCCGCTGTTCGCCCACGTCTCCGTGAACAATCCCGGCTCGCAGCGCGTGCTCGAGAAGTGCGGGTTCCGCGTCGCGGGCGAGGTGCGCGTCGAGGACGAGTCGCCCGGGACGGACATCGAAGAGCGAATCCTGGTGCTCGAGTCGGCTCCGGGTCCCGGGGAGCGCTTCCCCGACGGTCACATCGAGCGCCTGACGCAGTAGATGGCTCGGGGCGATCGTTTCCGCTCCCCGCGCCCGTCCCGCCACATCCTGGAGAACCATCATGCACTCTCGTCTTCACCATCGAATCGTTCCATTCCTTCTCGTAATGTCGCTCACCATGCTGACGAACTCGTTCCCAGGCGCCGCGCGCGCCGACGAGGAAAGCAGGACGCCCGTGGTCGGGGACATCGCGCCAGACTTCGCGCTGCCCGCGCTGAGCGGCGGCACGATCCGCCTGTCCTCCCTCGTCAAGAAGGGCCCCGTGGTCCTCCTGATGCTGCGCGGCTATCCCGGGTACCAGTGCCCGTTCTGCACGAAGCAGGTGGGCGATTTCCTCACCCGGGCGGACGGGTTCAAGAAGGCGAAGGCGCACGTCGTGTTCGTCTATCCCGGACCGTCGGAAGGCCTGTGGGATCACGCGAAGGAATTCGTGCAGGGTCGCGACTATCCCAGGCACTTCTACGTCCTGCCGGATCCGGGCTACACCATGACCGATGCCTATCACCTGCGCTGGGACGCGGAGCAGGAGACCTCCCACCCGGCCCTGTTCGTGCTCGACCGGAAGGGTCGGGTCACCTACGCCCGCATCAGCGAGGGCCACGGCGATCGCGTCGCGGCCGAGCAGGCCCTCGAGGTGCTGGCGAAACCCTGAAGCTCGCTCCTGCCCCGGAGGCCGGACCATGTACAAGATCAAGCCCTGCGGCGACTGTGAGATGCCCGCGCCCGACGCGCTTCTGCGCGTGCTCGTGCTCAACGCCTCGCTCAAGCACGCGCCCGAGATCTCGAACACCGGCGAGCTGGCCGAGATGGTGGTCGAGAACATGCGGGCGCTCCACCCGAAGCTCGAGAGCGAGGTCGTCCGCCTGGCCGACCTCGACCTGCCCGTCGGCCTCGGCTTCCGCGAGAGCAAGACCGACCGGTGGCCCGAGATCGTTCCGAAGCTCAAGGCCGCCGACATCGTGCTGTTCGCGACGCCGGTCTGGTGGGGCGGCCGCTCGAGCCTGATGCAGCGGGTGATCGAGCGCATGGACGCGCTCGACGAGGAATACATTGCCAGCGGGCGCAGCGCGCTCTACAACAAGGTCGCAGGCGTCGTGATCACAGGCAGCGAGGACGGGGCGCTCTCGACGCTCGGCACGATCATGATGGTGCTGACCTTCATGGGCTTCACGCTCCCGCCGGAATGCGCCGCCTACTGGGTGGGCGAGGTCGGGCAGCCGCCCGCGAAGGACCGCGAGCAGCGCCTGGTCAACGACGCCACGAAGCACATGGCGAAGAATCTCGCGCGCAATACCCTCTACTATGCGCAGCTCCTGCACGAGCGGCCGCTCGTCCCGGCGAGCGGCGCCTGATCTCGCGGCCGACCCTCACGCCCGGGGAGCGACCGCGCTCCCGGGAGGAACCTCGGCCATGGCCTTCGACGCCGAAAGCGATCCGCGCCAGCTCGAGCACGGCGTGGACGGATAGCGCGATGGCCGCCCTCCCTCGCTCCACGGCATCCGCCGGCCGGCGCGGCATCCTGGTGTTCCTTGCGGTGTTCGCAGCGGGCTGCGCCCACGGGAACCCGCCCCCCGCCGGCGCGCCGGCGCGCACGCTCGACGTGGCTTCCGTCCGGCGCGAACTCGTTCAGCGCTATGAAGCGAACCGCCGGGCGTTCCTCGCCAAGGACTTCGGCGCGATCATGGCGCTCCGCACGAACGACTTTCACAGCGTGACCCCGGACAGCGCGGTGCACGACTCCGCCGAGATGGCGCTCGCGACCCAGGGCCTGCTCAACGGGATCGACCGCTGGATCGCGTTGACGTTCGACATCGACAGCCTCGAAGTCGAAGGCGACCTCGCGCGCACCGTCGTCCGCCAGCATGCGGACCGCATGGCGCTGCGCGGCGACGGCCTCGTGCACCACGTCGAGAGCTGGGTCACCCAGCGCGAGACCTGGCGGAATACGGCGGGCGCCTGGAAGCTCTATCGGGTGGACGGCCTGCGCGACCAGCGACGACGGATCGACGGGAAGCCCCTGGAGCCATCGCCATGAACGCGGACAGCGTGCGGTGGCACGTGGCGCAGAGGCGCGAGCGCGCCGTGCAGGGCTAGGGAAGTCTGCACCGGGCATGTAGACTGGGCCCCGGACCGCGGCGACCCCGCGCCGCCGCCCCGTCGTCGACCAGGAGACTCCATGGACCGGATTCGCGTCGCAACCCTCCAGTACTACATCCGCCCCGTCGCCAGCTTCGAGGCATTCCAGGCGCAGGTCGAAGGTCTCGTCGAGACCGCGGCCGACTACAAGTGCCAGCTCCTCGTGTTCCCCGAATACTTCACGCTGCAACTCCTCACGCTCGGCGACATCCGTCGGCCGATTCCCGAGCAGGTCGCCGGCCTCGCGTCCGAGGAGACTCGCTTCGTGGAGATGATGCGCGGCATGGCACGGCGCTCCGGCATGTACATCTGCGCCGGGACGATCCCTGTCAAGCGCAATGGCGCGGACACGGTGCGCAACGAGTCGTTCCTGTTCAACCCGCGCGGAGAGCACGAATCCCAGAGCAAGTTGCACATGACGCGCTTCGAGTCGGAGGAGTGGTTCGTGACTCCGGGGGACCACCTGAAGGTGTTCGAGACCTCGTTCGGCAAGGTCGCGATCACGATCTGCTACGACGTCGAGTTCCCGGAGCTGGCGCGCGTCGCCGCGCGCGCAGGTGCCGACATGCTGCTCGTGCCGAGCTGCACCGACGACCGCCAGGGCTTCCTCCGCGTGCGCTACTGCGCGCACGCGCGCACGATCGAGAACCAGCTCTACGTGATCCACGCCTCGACCGTGGGCTCGCTGCCGATGGTGCCGGCGGTCTCCCTCAATTACGGGCAGGCCTCGATCCTGACGCCGAGCGATTTCCCGTTCGCGCGCGACGGCATCCTCGCCGAGGGCGTGCCGAACCAGGAGACCATGGTCATCGGCGAGCTCAACCTCGCCACGCTGCGCGAGGCTCGCAGCTCGGGCACGGTGCTTCCCCTGCGGGACAGCCAGCACACGTCCGAGGTAGCGCGCCTGCTCAAGGAAGTCACCCTGTGACAGGCCCGCGCACCCGCACGCGCGTGCGCAACATGGAACCGGGGGACTTCGAGGGCATCATCGAGCTCACGAAGCGGGTCTATGTCGACGCGCCGCCCTGGAACCGCGACCAGCTTGCGTCGCACCTTCGGATCTTCCCCGAGGGCCAGCTCGTGGCCGAGCGTCCGGGGCACCCCGGCATCGCGGGTATGGCCGCGAGCCTGATCGTGCGCTGGGACGACTACGAGCCGACGGCCTCGTGGCGCGACTTCACGGACAGCGGCATGTTCACGAACCACGACCCCGCGCGCGGCCGCACGCTCTACGGCGCCGAGGTCATGGTCGATCCCGACATCCAGCGCTCGGGCGTCGGCGCCATGCTCTACCACGCCCGCCGCGACCTGGCGATCCGGCTCGGGCTCCTGCGCATCCGCGCGGCCGCCCGGTTGCGCGGCTACCATCGCTACGCGAAACGGATGAGCGCCGAGGAGTACGTCGAGCGCGTCGTGCGCGGGGAGATCAACGGGCCGACGCTGTCGTTCCAGTTGCGCGAGGGGTTCCACGTGCTCCAGGTCATCCCCGGTTATCTCAAGGCCGACCCGGAGAGCCTCGGCTACGCGGCGCTCATCGAGTGGCTCAACCCGGCCGAGGCGCAACCGTCGGACCTGGAAGACCTCGATCCGAGATTTCGCCCGCGAGCCTGAGCTCGCGGCGCTGCGCCCGGGAAATCAGGAGGGCGATCGGCACGCCGACGAGCGAGATCGCCGCCAGCACCCCGAACGCGAATCCATAGCCCGACTGCACGACGAGCCGGCCGACCAGCAGGCCGGCCCACGCCTCGCAGGCGTTGGTCGCGGCCATGTAGCTGCTGAACTGCGTCGCGCCCAGCCGGGAATCGGTGAGGTCCATGAACAGCGCGTAGGACGACGCGGTGAACGTGCCGATGCCGAAGTAGACCGCGGTCAGCAGCGCGTAGGTCTCCCCGGGGCTCGCGCCGGTCGCGCCGGCGAGCACGAAGATCACCACCGCCAGCCCGAGCAGCGCGCCGGTCACCGCGCGCGCGCCGCCGAGACGATCCGCGATCGCGCCGCCCAAGAAGCCCCCGACCACGGTCGCGATCACCGCAGGGAACGCGAGGAAGCCCCCGATCGCGGCGCCGCCCTGACCGCGGTCGACCAAGAACGGACCCGCGACCGCCCCCACCGCCTCGAAGCCCGCCCCCGAGATCAGCGCGAACCCGAGGCCGAGCCAGGTCGTTCGTCGCCCGAGCGCGGCGCGGATCGTGGCGAGCAGCCCGGCTTCGCCCGCGCCGCTCGCGGGCGCGCGCTCGCGGGCGAAGAACAGGAGCGCCAGCGTGCCGACAATCGCGATCAAAAGGCCCGCGGGAACGGCGCGCGGATCGAAGTTCGCCGCCACCATCAGCGCGACGCCCCCGAACATCGACCGCCCGATCAGCATGCCGGCCTGCATCCATCCATTCAGACCGCCGCGCTGTCCCTCGGGCGTGGTCGTGATCGCGAGGCCGTCGATCGCCACGTCCTGCGTCGCCGCGGCGAACGAATGGGCGAGCAGGCAGGCCACGATCCACGGGAACTGCGTCGCCGGATCGAGCAGGAGGAGCGGAACCAGCGCGAGCGCCATCGCCGACTGCGCGAGGAACGCCCAGCGCCGGTAGGAGAAGCCGCGGCGACGGAGGCCGTCGAGCGCGGGCGCCCAGACGAACTTGAGCGTCCACGGGAGGACGAGGAGCGCGGTCAGGCGCGTGATCTGGTCGATCGGGACGCCGGCGAGGCGCAGCTGCGTCGGCAGGTACCACCAGATGAAGCCGATCGGCGCACCCTCGGCGAAGTAGAGCGCCGCGAACAGGAACCGCCGGCGCCAGGGCGTCGCCAGGAGGTCGAGCGGGGAGTGCTCTGGATCGGCCATGCGCGCAGTCTAGGGGGAGCCGCGCCCGAGCCGCAACCCCCGGGGCCCGCGCGTGCCCGCGGTTGACGCGTGCGGCATGCTCTCCCACTATGGGTGGACATGACCCCGTTCGAGGTGTTCGCCTCCATCACCACGCTCGCCGCGCTGTTCAGCTGGATCAATCATCGCTGGGTCCACCTGCCGCAGACTATCGGCCTGCTCGCAATCACGATGGTGAGCTCGCTCGCGATCGTCATCCTGCACGCGACCGGTGTGTTCGTCGGCGACCCACTGGTCCCGCTCATCCGCAACCTCGACTTTCACGACACGCTGCTGAACGGGATGCTTGGGGCGATGCTGTTCGCCGGCGCACTTCACCTGCAGGTCGACGACCTGCTCGAGCAGAAGTGGGCGATCCTGCTGCTGGCCACGGGAAGCGTCGTGCTCTCCACCCTGATCGTGGGCGGCGGCTCGTGGCTGGTGTTTCGCATGTTCGGCCTTGGCGTGCCGTTCCTGTACTGCCTCCTGTTCGGCGCGCTGATCTCGCCGACCGACCCGATCGCGGTGAGCGCGATCCTGCGCGGGGCGGGCGTGCCTCACTCGTTATATGTCAAGATCACGGGGGAGTCGCTGTTCAACGACGGCGTCGGCGTGGTCGTGTTCCTGGTGATCTTCGGGATCGCCACCACCGGAGCCGAGGCCACCGCCGGTCACGTGCTCTACCTGTTCGCCGAGGAGGTGTTTGGCGGGCTGCTCTACGGGGCGATCGTCGGTTACGTCGCCTACCGGCTGCTCAAGAGCGTGGATCAGTACAAGGTCGAGATCCTGATCACGCTCGCGCTGGTCACCGGCGGGTACGCGCTGGCGCAGCGAATTCACGTGTCCGGCCCGCTCGCCATGGTCGTCGCCGGCCTGATGGTGGGCAACCAGGGGCGCGCGCTCGCGATGTCGCCGCGCACGCGGGAGCGCCTGGACTCGTTCTGGGAGCTGGCGGACGACTTCCTCAACGCAGTGCTGTTCGTGCTGATCGGCGTGGAGGTTGTCGTCCTCGAGTTTGCTCCCGCGTTCATCGTGGCCGGCCTGGTGCTCATCCCGCTCATCCTGCTGGCACGGTGGACCAGCGTGAGCATCCCGATCACGATCCTGCGCGCGCTCCGACGGCCGGTGAGCCCGCACGCGATCAAGTTGCTGACGTGGAGCGGCCTGCGGGGCGGAATTTCTGTCGCGCTTGCGCTCTCGCTTCCCGCCGGCGGGCATCACGACCTCATCGTCCTCGTGACCTACGTGGTGGTCGCGTTCTCGATCCTGGTCCAGGGCCTCACCGTCGATCCCCTGGCGCGGCGGTTGTCCCGTCCCCGCACCGTCGAGCCGGCCGTCGCCGCCGGAGGAAGGAACGCCTCATGAACTTCGGCGTCGTCTGGCACTACGCGATCGCGACCGTCGAGGGCGAGTCGATCACGGTCGGCGCGATCGCCACCGCGCTGCTCCTGTTCGTCGCCGGCTACTTCGTCTCGCGCCTGCTCAGCCGCACGATCTCGCGGGCCATGGCGCGACGATCGGGCATGGACGAAGGCGCCACGACCGCGATCGAAACGCTCGGGTTCTACGTATTGTTCGTGGTGTTCGGGTTCACCTCGCTGACGATCATCCACTTCCCGATGACGGTGTTCACGCTGGCCGGTGGCGCGGTCGCGATCGGCGTGGGCTTCGGCAGTCAGCAGGTGATGCGCAACTTCATCAGCGGGATCCTGATCCACCTCGAGCGCCCGATTCGCGCCGGGGACCTCGTCGAGATCGAGGGCATCCACGGCACGGTGGAGCGCATCGGGCCGCGCAGCACGCGCATCCGGGCGGCGAACAACACGCACATCATCCTCCCGAACAGTTTCTTCCTCGACAACATGGTGGTGAATCTCACGCTCTCCGACGACATCCTGCGCACGAGCGTGCGCGTCGGCGTGGCCTACGGGTCACCGACGCGGGACGTCGAGCGCCTCCTGCTCGAGGTGATCGATGCGAACCCGCAGATCCTCAAGGAGCGCGAGCCGCGCATCGTGTTCGCCGATTTCGGCGACAACTCGCTCCAGTTCGACGTCTATTTCTGGGTCCGCGCCAAGGCGATCATCGACCGCCGCATGGTCGAGAGCGCCGTCCGCCACGGGATCGACGCGCGCCTGCGCGAGGCCGGCGTCGTGATCGCGTTCCCCCAGCGCGACGTCCATTTCGACCCCGCCCGGCCGCTCACGGTTCGCGTGCTCGGAGAGGGCCCCGATGGCGTTTCATAAGGATCATCCCCTCCCGGGATCGCGTCCCGGCACGCTCGTCATCCCGGAGGGCTCGCCCCCGCCGAAGATCCACCTGGTGCGCTATGCCGCGGACCGGGTCGAGTCCGTCCCGGTGGCGCACCCGGACGAGATCCCCGCGATGCTCAGGTCCGACGAAGTGACTTGGGTGGACGTGCAGGGCTTCGGCGACGAAGAGGTGTTGCGCACGCTCGCGCGCATCTTCGGGCTCTCCCCGCTCGCGCTCGAGGACGCCGTCAACGCTCCCCAGCGGGCGAAGTCCGAGCCCTACGACGGATACCAACTCGTGATCTCGCGCGTGCCGCAACTGGATGACGAAGGTGTGATCCGCACGCCGCAGGTGTGCTTCGTCATTGGGCCGCGATTCCTGCTGACGTTCCAGAAGGACCGTCTGGGCCTGTTCGAGCCCGTGCGCGAGCGGCTGCGCTCGGGCATCGGCCCGATCCGCGAGTCCGGTCCCGACTATCTCGCCTACGCGTTGATCGACACGATGGTCGACCTCTACTACCCGATCGTCGAGAGCCTCTCCCAGAAGCTGGACGACCTCGAGGACGACGTGCTCGACGAGATGTCGCCGGGATCGCTCGGCGAGATCCACCAGTTGCGCCGCCAGCTCGTGATTCTCCGGCGCATCGGCTGGCCCCAGCGGGAGATGGTGAGCGCGCTCGTGCGCGAGCGCTCGCCGTTCCTCTCGGACACGGTCCGCAACTACCTGCGCGACACGCAGGACCACATGGCGCAGATCGCGGAACTGATCGACTCGACACGCGACCTTGCAACCGGACTGTCCGACGTGTTTGTGTCGAATCTCGGCCACCGCACGAACGAGATCATGAAAGTGCTGACGCTGATGGCGAGCATCTTCATCCCGCTGACGTTTCTCGCGGGCATCTACGGCATGAACTTCGAATACATGCCGGAGCTGCGCGAGCGCTGGGGCTACTTCCTCGTGCTCGGCGTCATGGTGCTGGTCGCGCTCGGCATGGTGCTCTACTTCCGCCGCCGCGGCTGGATGGGGTCGCCGCCCGGCGGCCGCAAGCCTCGGCGTCGTCCCGGCTCTTAGCTCCACTCCCCCCAACCCCCACGAGGAAACCATGTCCGACCATCCGAATCCCGAGAAGATCCTGCAGACCGGCCTCGCGTTCTGGGCGTCGAAGACGCTCCTGAGCGCGATCGAGCTCGGGGTCTTCAGCGAGCTCGCCGGCGGCCCCGTCCCGTTCGAGGCCCTGCGCTCGAAACTCGGGCTCCACCCTCGCTCCGCGCGCGACTTCTTCGACACGCTCGTGGCGCTCGGGTTTCTCGCGCGCAGCGGTGACCGCTACGAGAACACGCCAGAGACCGGCCTGTTCCTCGACCGCGCGAAGCCGTCGTACATGGGCGGGATCCTCGAGATGGCAAACCAGCGCCTCTACCCGTTCTGGGGCCGACTGACCGAAGCCCTGCGCACCGGCCAACCCCAGAACGAATCCCGGGACGGCGACGCGGACATGTTCGTGAATCTCTACGCGGACCCGGCGCGGCTCCAGGAGTTCCTGGCCGCAATGACCGGGATCAGCCACGGCGCGAACCTGACGATCGCGCGCGCGTTCCCGTGGAAGGACTACCGGACGTTTGTCGATGTGGGCACGGCGCAGGGCGATCTCGCCGCGCAGGTGGCGCTCGCGAATCCGCAATTGACCGGCATCGGCTTCGATCTGCCCGAAGTGGGGCCGATCTTCGAGGAATACGTCGCACGGCTCGGCGTCGGCGATCGCCTTAGGTTCGCCGCGGGCAGCTTCTTCGACCAGGATCTCCCCCGCGCCGACGTCGTGCTGATGGGGCACATCCTCCACGACTGGGACCTGCCGACCAAGATGATGCTGATCCGCAAGGCATACGACGCCGTTCCCGAAGGCGGCGCGCTCGTGGTCTACGAGTCGATCATCGACGACGATCGCTCGAAGAACGCGTTCGCCCTCATGATGAGCCTCAACATGCTGATCGAGACCTCGGGCGGATTCGACTACACGGGCGCCGATTGCTCCGGCTGGATGAAGGAAGCCGGATTCAAGCGAACGCGCGTCGAGCCGCTCGTCGGCCCGGACTCGATGGTGATCGGCATCAAGTAGCGGGCGCCTCGCCGCCGGATCGTGCGAGCGGCCGGCCATCGTCGAGCAGGTACGAGATGACTTCGTCGACGCCGTAGTGCGTTAGGTCGCCGAGGAACTCCCCGATCTGCTCGAGGTCATCCCCGCTCGTGAGCATCGGCGGCTCCACCGCCCCGTGTGCGCGGGCCTGCGCGAGCCCGACGTTTGCGAGTAGCGCATTGCACAGGCAACGACGGCCGATGGTGGCCTCCATGGTCCCGCCCTTGCGCACGAACGCGTCCTCCGGCTCGCTCGGGCATCGGTAGCCGACGCGACCCTCGGGTGTCTGGTACGGCGTGCGCAGGTAGCCCAGGTCGCAGATTCGTTCGCGCTCGGCCGGCGGGATCCCGTCCCAGCGGACGACCTTGAATGGATAGCCCGTGGGCGACGCCAGGGGATCGGTGTGGACGTGCACGGCATTTCGGCGCGCGCTCTCGAGCACCGACTGCCTGAGCCCGCCTTCGAGCCCGGACTCGTCACAGAACGCGAACAGGGTGCCCACCTGCACGCCCGCCGCCCCGCGCTCCCGCGCCGCTCGCACCGCGCCCCGGTGTCCCTGACCACCGGCGAGCCAGAACGGCAGGCCGAGCTTTTTCACCGCTTCGAGATCCACCTCGTCGCGCTCGCCGTAGACGGGCTGGCCCCGGTCGTCGAGCACGAGATCGCCGCGGGGTGGCGCGTTGTGCCCACCCGCGGTCGGACCCTCGAGCACGAGCCCCGCGACGCCGCCCGCGAATTTGCGCGCGAACAACGTGGCGAGCGCATGGCTAGAGACGATCGGCAGGAAGTCGGGTCGGCGCAACTGCGGAAGCTCGCCTTCCCAGAGCTCGCGCGGATCCATGTGAAACTCGTGGACGGCATCGGGCGTGGCGCCCTCGACCTCGAGTCGCATCACGACCGGCTCGTGTCGTACGAGATGGTCGAGCACCCCCGGGATCTCCCGCGGTATTCCGGCCCCCATCAGGATCACGTCCACGCCCGCGATCATCGCTCCGTAGAGCAGCTCCGGATTCGGGAGAGCGATCTTCGTGAGCAAGTTCATGCCGACGGGACCGTCGTGCCCCTCGCGCGCGAGGTAAACCTCGACGAATGCGGCGAGCATCGTGAGTTGCCGCCGCGCGCCGGTCATCGCCTGCTGGTACATCGGAAGTGCGGCGTAGGGTTCGCCGGGAGAGCGGCCGCCGGGCCTGAAATAGCGCGCGAGCGCCTGCTCGGCGACGTGCCGGAGCGGAAAGCGTTCCATCGCACGGCGCATGTGCCCGCCGGGATCGCCGTCCTGCAACCGGCGAATGAAGACGACGTCGATCAGCGAACCCGAGACCACGCCGAGCTGGCCGCGGCTGGACACCGCCCGCGCAAGTTTCCAATCCGAGAGACCGATTCCCATACCGCCCTGGATGATCCCGGGCAGCGTCGTCGTGGGCATCGTGCGGTTCCTCCGAGGTGGGGTCGCCTTGTCATCGTTGTATTTGCCCGTCTTTGGACCATACTCCGCTTGGGCCACGCCGTCGCGCAATCAGTGCGATCGCGGACGTGTTCCTTGACGAAAGGAGGCAACATGCCCGCAAAAGCCGCGGACCGCGGCCTGGTCCTCGTGACCGGCGCCACCGGCTACATCGGCGGCAGGTTGGTCCCCCGCCTGCTCGACCTCGGCTACCGCGTGCGCTGCCTGGTGCGCGATCCCTCGCGACTGGAGGGACGACGCTGGCACGAGTCCGTCGAGATCGTGACCGGCGACGTGCTCGACGCCGCAAGCCTCGCGCCGGCCATGCCGGGCGTGTGGGCCGCCTACTACCTCGTCCACAGCCTCGGAAGCGGGTCGGACTTCCATCGACGCGACCTCGCCGCTGCCGAGACGTTCGGCGCCACCGCGCGTGCCGCCGGGGTGGAGCGAATTCTCTATCTCGGCGGACTTGCCGAAGCCTCTCCCACGCTCTCGGAACACCTGCGTTCGCGGCAGCAGACCGGCGATGCGCTGCGCAGCGCCGGCGTGCCCGTCACCGAATTCCGCGCAGGCGTCATCGTCGGCTCGGGCAGCGTGTCGTTCGAGATGATCCGCTACCTGACCGAGCGCGTGCCGATCATGGTCTGCCCGCGCTGGGTGTATACGCGCACCCAGCCGATCGGCATTCGCGAGGTGCTCGAGTACCTCACTGCGGCGCTCGCCGTCCCCCAAAGCAGCAGCCGCATCGTCGAGATCGGCGGTTCGGAGATCGTCACCTACGGCGAGATGATGATGACCTACGCCGAGGTGCGCGGGCTCAAGCGGTGGATGGTCCCGGTCCCGGTGCTCACGCCGCGCCTGTCGTCGTACTGGGTAAACATCGTCACGCCCATCCCCGCGGCCATCGCGCGCCCGCTGGTCGAGGGCCTGCGCAACGAGAACATCGTGCGCGATCCCGCCGCCCGCGAGCTCTTCCCCGAGATCCGGCCCGTGTCCTATCGCACGTCGGTCGAACGCACGCTCGCGCAGTTGCAGGCGAGCAACGTCGAGACCGCCTGGAGCGACGCCTTGAGCACGACGCAGGGCGACATGCCGGCAGTCGTGCTGACGAACCAGGAGGGCATGATCCGCGAGCGGCGCCAGCGCGTGATCGACGTGCCGGCTGGGACCGCGTACGGGGTGTTCACCGGCCTGGGGGGCGAACGCGGTTGGTTCTACATGAACTGGGCGTGGAAGGTGCGGGGGTGGCTCGATCGGCTGATGGGGGGCGTCGGGCTGCGCCGCGGCCGTCGCGACGCCGATCGCCTGCGGGTCGGCGATGCGCTCGATTTCTGGCGAGTGGAGGCGGTGGAGCCGGAGCGCATGATCCGCCTGCGCGCGGAGATGAAGCTGCCCGGCGAGGCCTGGCTGCAGTTCGAGGCCGCCTCCGGCGAGGACGGGCGGACGCTGCTCTCGCAGAGTGCGTTCTTCGCGCCGCGCGGCCTGCTCGGCTGGCTCTACTGGTACGCGCTGTACCCACTGCACGCCCTGATCTTCAGCGGGCTGATCGACGGGATCGCGCGGCGCGCCCTCGCCGTGAAACGGAAACGGTGAACGACGGTCCGCGACCGCGTTCACCGCTGATCGTCCGACGCCCCTTGCGGGCGATTCGGTCCCCTACGGACCGACGATGTTCGAATCCAGCGCGACTCCGCCGACTCGCGCGAGCGCGCGACCGTGCAGCGTGGCGCCGGTCGCCAGCGTGATCGACGAATTCGCGAGGATGATTCCGCTGAAGTTCGCGGTCGTGCCCAGCGTGGCCGAGCTACCGACCTGCCAGTACACGTTCGAGGCCTGCGCGCCGCCGGTCAGGATGACCTGGCGACCCGCGGTCACGGTCAGCGTGCTCGGGATCTGGAAGATGAACACTCCGGCCGAATTGCCGTTGAGCGTGAGATTCCCCGAGGAGATTTCGAGCGATGACGCGGAGGTGTACACGCCCGGAGTCAGCGTCTGCCCTCCGATGTTTCCGGCCACTGCGGCGCCCGCGGCGCGACCGGCCGCGTTGTTGTAGGCAATCGTCAGGTCCGACTGGGCCAACTGCGCGGCGACGTCGGCCGAGTGGGCAACTCCACCGTTGCCGGTCATCGTCCCCGGTCCGAAGCCGGTGACCGACGCGCCCGCCCATACGCCGACATCGCCGGCAACCGTGGTATTGCCGGTGTTCGCTACCGTGGAGCCCGCAAGCACCCGGAAACTGTTGCTCCCGGACACGATCGCGCCGAGGGGAACAGAGGCGGGGTTCGTGTTGATGGGGGCAACCTTGTTGTCGCCGCCACAACCCTGGAGAACGACAGCCGAGAGCAACGCGGCCGTGACCATCGACATTGTGTAACGCATGAACGGGCTCCTGTTCAGGGGTGATCGAAGACGGTCGCACGACTCGCGACTGCTCGCGGTCGGCGTGAAGGCAAAGATAGAAGCTATGTTCGGAACCTTCGGAATCGTTGCCGCTGCGCGGTCGGGTGGGATCGACCGCAGGCCAACCGAGGCGGGTTGGTCAGGCGATTCGTGGGCTCGCTTGCGAGTCGGAGACCGGATCTCAAGGACCGCCTCCTGCATCGAGCGAGAACTCTCCCGACAGTGTTCCGGAGTTCGGCGAAGCACAAGGCCAATCGCGCACAAGATCGCGAGTCGGACTCACAGCCACTTCTTCGTGGTCTATCGTACGGAATTACCCGACAGCATAATCAGGCATTGCCCCAATCGCGCGCGTCGCACTCCATCGCTTATGTATTGTGCGTTGATGATCTCGTGATCCATTGGCCCTCGTCAGGATGGTCTCGCAAGCTTTGCGCCGCGTGGGTATGCGCACGATGTCAGAGGTGCTGGCCACTTCGACATCCGTGTCGAGTATCCCGCGCGGTGCGGGATCTGGCCGTGGGAGCGCGCACACTGCGGGTTCTCCACGACCGAGGTCTCGAACTCGCCCTGGATGTCGCGCTCCCCGTCAGCGCGCCGCCGTTCCATCACATCATCCACGGTCCGCGCGTGAGTGACAGGATCTCGCACAACCGGCCACAAGCCGGCGAGTGCGGCCGTATCGGAAGGTCGGCGCATGAAACAAACGACAATGAACCCAGCCTGGGCGGCTCCCGAAAGCGGCTGGGGCCACCGGGTTGGAGCGGGCCGCGCCCCCTTCAGCCGTTCCCGGCAGGTTTTCCTTGTCCGGGGGCCGGGGGTCGGGATTATGCTGGCTCTCGCGCGAAGGAGCGCGAATCGTCGCCCTGGGATGCGCCTCTCCGGTGGGCGCCCATACATCGAGGCTTGTCCCGGCCCTGCGCGCGGGAAGTCCGGGACTGGCTCTTACGAAATCCGAGGACCGCTTGGTCATTACGAGCGAACAGGACGTCATCAAGGCACGCGAAGCTGCGCGAACGATGGCCGCGGAGATGGGGTTCCCGCTCGCCGAACGGGCGATGATCGCGGGGGCCCTTTCAGAGTTGGCGCGCAACATTCTCGACTATGCCGGGAATGGGGAGATTCTCCTCAGCCAATCCAGCAGCAATGGCGACCGGCCCGGGATCACATTGATCGCCCGCGACTCCGGCCCGGGAATCCCCAATGTCGCATTCGTCCTACAGGCGGGGTACGCGGTTTCGAGTCTGGGTCTGCGGGGAGTTCGCGTATTGATGGACCAGATGGAAGTCATTTCGGAAATCGGCAAGGGGACGACCGTGACTGCGCGCAAGTGGCGAACGTAAGTTGGGGACAAACTCGATGGGACGAGACACGTCCGGCAGCCCGCGCATGAGCAAGGTCCTGAGCGAATTGCAGCGCAAGTACGTGCAGTCCCTTCGCGACTATCTCGCGGACCCGGGCGAGGCGGCGTTGCAGAGGGCGTACGAGCTGGGCCGTCAGGCCCTGTCCGCCGGGTCGGGCGTGCTCGGCATCGCCGCGCTCCATCACGAGGCGATGAAGCTGGTCATCCCCGCGCCGTCAGTCACGAATGGCGAACCGCCGTTGATCTCGCGCGCCGAGGAATTCTTCGTCGAGAGCCTGATGCCGTTCGAGATGAGCCACCGCTCCTATCGCGAAGCGATCGCCGCATTGCGCCACATGAACGATCGTATCGAGGGCGAGGCGAAGCGCATCGCGCACGCCCTGCACGAAGAGGCCGGCGGGCTGCTTGCCTCGACCCACCTCGCCGTCGAGGAACTGGCGAGGGACCTGTCCCCGCAAGGCACCGAAAAACTGTCCCATATCCGGGACCTGCTCGGGGAGGTCGATCGTCAGTTGAGGCGCCTGGCTCACGAGCTGAGGCCGACGATCCTCGACGACCTCGGACTGATCCCGGCCCTCGACTTCCTCGCGAAGGGCGTCTCGCACCGGGCCGGCGTGCCGATCGCGGTCGAAGGCTCCCCGCAGGAGCGACTCCCGCCGGCCGTGGAGACCGCGCTCTATCGCATGGTCCAGGAGGCCCTGAACAACGCGATCAGGCACGCCCATCCGAAGCACATCACGGTGCGCGTGGTCCGCAAGCCGCTGGGGATCACCTGCTGGGTGATCGACGACGGCGTCGGTTTCGACCCCGAGACGGCGATCGAGCTCGACGGGGATCGCGGCCTCGGCCTCATCGGCATCCGGGAGAGGCTCGATTCCCTCCGGGGAACGCTCCAGATCACGTCCGCGCCCGGCAAGGGCGCCGAGTTGCTCATGCAGATTCCGCTGGAGGCCTGACCATGTCCCTGCGCGTTTTGATTGCCGACGACCACCCGATCTTCGCCCAGGGCCTGCGGAGCTTGCTGGAGAAGGAGGAGTTCGAGGTGGTCGGGGAGGCCGCCGACGGCCGGCAGGCGGTCAAACTGACCGAGCATCACCGTCCCGACGTGGCCGTGCTCGATCTCGCGATGCCGCTCCTCAACGGCCTGAACGCGGCGCGCGAGATCGCGAAGCTGTCGCCGGACACCAAGACGATCATCCTGACCAACTACACCGAGGAACAGTACGTGCTCGACGCGCTCTATGCGGGCGTCAACGGCTACGTACTGAAGACCCGCTCCTCGGCCGACCTCGTCCAGGCGATCCACGAGGTGTCGCGCGGGGCGTTGTACCTGAGCGAGGGCGTCTCGCGCGAGGCGCTGCGGGCGTTTCGCGCGAACGAGGCCGCGATGACGGAGCGCCTGAGTGGCCGGGAGCGCCAGGTCCTGCAGCTGATCGCCGAGGGGCAGTCGATGAAGGAGATCGCCGGCGAATTGGGGATCAGCGTCAAGACCGTCGAGACGCACCGGCGCCGCCTCGTCGCCAAGCTCGACATCCACGAGACCGCGAGCCTCGTCCGCTACGCCATCCGCAAGGGCTACATCCAGCCCTAGGGTATGCGCAGGCCGAGCGCGCGCGCGAGTTCCCGCCGCCCGGCCGTGGTCACGAGCAGCGACCGCGCCCCACGCTCCCTCCGCAGCCAATCGCGCTCGATCAGGTGGGTCGCAAGCGCCGCGCCGAGCGCACCCCCGAGATGTTCCCGCCGCTCCGTCCAGTCAATGCAACTGCGCAGCAGCGGGCGGCGACCCCGCTCGAGCGCCCCCACCTCGATGCCCAGCCTCTCGAACCAGCGCCGCCCCGCCGGCGGCAGCGCATACGCGCCGCCCTCGAGCACGAGCAGGCGCCGGGAGACCAGCCCGTCGCTGACCGCGACTCCGAGTTGTCCGGCGAGGTGGTCATAGCAGAGGCGGGCGCGTTGGAGCGGAGGCACGGGCTCCGTGGCTCTTGCGCGGGCAGCCGGTGGCGCGGGCACGAGCGCGTGCGCGACGGGCGGGCCGGCGAGGCGATAGTAGCGGTGACGCCCGCGTGGCTCGACGCACAGCACGCCACCGGTGACCAGCTTCGCGAGGTGCGCGCTCGCGGTCGCGGGCGTGACGCCGACGAGGCGCGCGAGCTCCCCTGCGGGGCGCGCACTGCCGTCCCACAACGCGGTCACCATGCCCGCGCGCGCGGGATCCCCGAGCAGAGCGGCGACCTCGGCCAATCGGTGGCGTGAAATCATGGGATGACTATAGAGCGATGCGGCCGCCGATGCTTCGACCGTCATCGAAGCATCCGGGGCGACGCCTGCGCCAGGCTTGCGCCGAGACGCAAACCCGTTCACCCCGACGACAGGAGCCGCCCATGCGCGCGCTGCGTTCGAGGACTACGCGCGGCGCTGGCTCGAGATCATCCCGCGCTGCGGCGGCGCGCTCGTGGGCTACTGGATGCCGCACGAGGGCACGAATGACGTCGCGTTCGGGCTGATCTCCTTCGAGAGCCTGGCGGCGTACGAAGCCTACCGCACGCGGATCCGCGCCGACGCGCAGGGCGCGGCGAACTTTCGCGAGGCGCACGAGGGACGATTCATCCGGCGCGAGGAGCGAACCTTTCTGACCCCCGTTCAGATCGACGGCGGGTCGATCCCGAGCAACCGCAGGTCGGGAACGGTTCGCGCGCAATGCGACGGGCCCCGAGGAATGCTCCCCGGGGCCCGATTTGCGGCCGACGACGACGAACGACCCGCCTACCTCGTCAGCAACAGTTTCCGGGTCGTCTGCTGCATGCCGTCATCCAGCTTCACGAAGTACGCGCCGGACGACAGGCGGATTCCGCCGTCCCCGCGGCCGTCCCAGCGTAGCGACTTGGCGCCGGCTTCCGCAGCGCCCGCATAGAGCGTGCGCACGCGCCGGCCGGCGAGATCGTAGATGCCGACGAACACGTGATCGCTCTTCGGGACCACGAACGCGATCGACATGTCGCCCGACGACGGATTCGGCGCGGTGCGCAGGATGCCGAACTCGAGCCCCTGCGGGTTCGGGACGACGTCGGTGCTGACGGCCCAGGAACAGGCCTCGGCGCAGACGTCGATGACGCCCGGCCGCCCGTCGCAGACGAACGTGACGGTGAAGCAGCACGACGTGCCCGGAAGCACGCCCGCATCCGCCGCGACGCTGATCCAGCCCGTCCAGCCGGGCGGAACCGGGTTCGGCGCCGGAGTGAAGTCCTCGTTGAGCAGCGTCGCGTGCCAGCCCGGGCACAGGCCGGCAATCGTCCACGACGCCCCGACCGGGTCGTTGCAGAAGATCAGCGTGTGCACGTGGCTCGACCCGACGCCCGGATTGACCAGCAGCCCGGTGAAGTGCCGATTCACCTGGCCTCCGGCTCCCGGCCCGGCCCAGTTGATGTCGACATTGCCGGACCAGCTCGTGTCGGGCGGGCACTGCGAGTCGGTCGAAGCGCCCTTCGGCGCGACCGCGTTCGGTCCGCCGCCCGGCAGGATCTTCTGCGGTTCCGGCGGCAGGCTGCTGAGCGCGACGTCGAAGAAGACGTCGAAGAAGCTCGACGGCGCGATCGGCGGGACCGTGAACTGCCCGATCGGCCCGTAGTCGGGAGCGAACGCGCCGAACGGCTGCGAGTTCATCTGCCCATTGATCGGGTCGGTGTCGGACGAGTTCGACGGATTCTCCCACCGCATGTGGAAGCGGATGTCGCTGCCGACCCGCGTCCAGTCGAGGACCCCGAGCGTGGGTTGCGGCCGCGTGCAGGCGCAGGCCTTCACGCACACGTCGATCACGCCGGGTACGCCGCCGCAGTCGAAGTTGACCGTGAAGCAACACGTGGCCCCGATCGGAGTCCCGGGCGCGGCGGAGACCGCGATCAGCCCGATCCAGCCCGGAGGCACCGGGTTCGGCGCCGGCGTGTTGTCGGTATTGAGCAGCGTCGCGCTGAAGCCCGGGCACAATCCCGCGATGCTCCAGGTCGCACCCGTCGTGCTGGCGCACGAGGTCTCGACGAACAGCGTCGTCGGTGCCGCGCCCGGGCACACCGGCATCTCGCCGAAGTGCTTGTTGACCTGCCCCGATCCGCCGGGGCCGCTCCAGCTCACGTCGACGTTGCCGTGCCAGTGGCCTTCGAAGTAGCACGGGGTGCCCGCCGCGGGCGGACCGCCCGGCACGGTCACCGCCGGGTTCGGCGGCAGGCTCGACAGCGGCACGTCGAAGAACACGTCGAAGAAGCTCGACGGGGCGATCGGCGGCACGTCGAAGTGCCCGATCGGACCGTAGTTCGGCAGGTAGACGCCAAACGCCTGCGAGCTCATGTCGCCGCTCACCGGGTCCGAGGCATCGCTCGAACTCGGATTCGTCCAGTGCTGGTGGAACGTGACAATTCCGCCGTTCGTCGTCCAGTCGACGGCGCTCAGCGTCGGCGGGTGCTGCTGGCAGTCGCACGCGGTCGAGCAGATGTCGATCGTGCTGGCCGCGCCCGAGCAGATGAACGTGATCCCGAAGCAGCAGCTTGTGCCGGAAGGCACCGGCGGCGCCACCGAGACGCAGATATAGCCGGACCAACCCACCGGCACCGGGTTCGGCGCGGGGCTCAGGTCCTCGTTCACGAGCGTGACGCTGTAGCCGGGACACACGCCGGAGACGGTCCACGGCATCGGCACCGCACAGTTGCTGCCGCGCACGTGGATGTAGGACGGCGCACCGCCGATGCAGGTGAGCAGATCGCCATAGTGCTTGTTGACCTGGCCGCCCTGCCCGTTGCCGGACCAGACGATGTCGACGTTGCCGGCCCAGTTCGTGTCGGGTGGGCAGTCGACGTTCACCACCGGCGCGCCTCCGCCGGCGGTCGTGACCGTGCCCGGCTTGCCGGCGCCGCCGCCCGGCAGGATCTTCTGGGGCGGCGGGGGAAGCTGGCTCAGCGGGATTTCGAGGAACACGTCGAAGAAGCTCGAGGGCTGCATCGGCGGAACCGTGAACTGCCCGATCGGCCCATAGTCCGGTTGGAACACCCCGAACATCTGCGACGACATCTGCCCGCTGAACTGGCTCGAGGGCGCATCCCCATCCGGATTCTGCCAGCGGATGTGAAAGCGGATATTGGGCTCGCCCGTCGGGCCGCGCACCGGCACCCAGTCGACCGCGCCCACCACGGCCTGGCCGAGGCAGCCATTGCCGCCGAGCGCGACCTCGCCGGACTCCGCAGCGACGCGCTGGTAGGTGTTGGGCTTGGCCAGCGCCGCCGTGCCGAGATTGCTCTGCGAGGCCGCCGACGTGTCCGCGTTGTACGCGGACGTGGCCGCGCCCGGATCGGGGCCGTCGATCGAGACTCCCGTCTTGTCCATCTTCGCGTTCGACGTCGAGTTCGCGCCCCAGCTCGCGTAGTCGACGTCGCACACGCGGTCGGAGGTCCCGTTCCAGCAGTACAGCACGACCCACTCGCCGTTCGACGTGCTCGGGTTCGTGAGCAGGCCCCCGCTCAGCGCGAACACTGTGTTCGGCGTGAGGATCACCATGTCGTCGCTCGCGCTGCCGTTGGAGTCCTTCATCTCGAGGAAGTACTGCGCCGACCCCGCCGATGCGCCGCTACCGGCGAAGCCGGCCTTGGTCACGCACAGGACGAGCGTCCTACCCGGGAGCAACGACAGCCCCGCGGGGAATCTCAGGGCGAAGTCGGTGTTGCTCGCGACCGCGTAGGGACCGTTGACAATGCGGTAATAGCTGGCGTCGTCGCTGATGTACTTGTCGTCGAGCGAGACCGGGCGGCTCGTCGGATTGTAGATCTCGATGTACTCGCTCGAGTCGGAAGCGGCGCCGGTCCCCGCCCCCCGTGGGGCGACCTCGCTGATCAAGAGGTGGGTCCCGGGCAGGGCGCCGGGAACGCTGCCCGGCGACATGTTCGAAATCGCCCAGGAGGCAGCGGCAAAATTCTCACTGGTCTCGTTGTGCCCGCCGATCGAACACGTCTGGGCGCTCGCCGGCGACGACGCCGATACGATGCCCAGCGCGAGCATCGCGAGCGCAGGCCAAAATCGCTTCATGGATTCCTCCAGCGAAACGGCAGGGGAAACTATGGGA